>DAOWAC010000006.1 GCA_030634785.1 Chloroflexota bacterium
AAACATTGAATGCATTTCAACAAGTTCCTGTTCTGAAGCAAAACTGTTTTTGTTCTCGCTGAAAAATTTTGTTCCTTTGTACAGTCTTAAATCAGAGGCTGTAACAGATTCCGGTCGTATTTCCTCAATCTTGTCCAATGTCTTTTCCCATCCTTCAATGCCCTGACCTGGAAGTCCGTATATCAAATCAATGTTTATGTTTTCAAATCCAGCGTCCCTTGCATCCTTTATTGCCTGAATTGCCTTTGCTTTGCTGTGGTTCCTGTTGCATGCTTTTAGTATGGCATCATCGAAATCCTGTACTCCAATACTCAGCCTGTTAAAATTCTGTCTAAGATTTGCAAGCTTTTCAAGACTTAATGTTTCAGGACTCGATTCAATTGTTGTTTCTGTTTTTTTTGGCATTGGAAATGCAGATTGTAAAAATTCAACAAGGTTGTTTAATTGCCTTGCTTTAAGCAATGTTGGGGTTCCTCCTCCAAACAAAACACTGTTTACCTCAACTTTTTCTGAAATAAGGTCTTTGTATATCATTATTTCCTTTTCAAGACTTTTGAGGTATTTTTCAATTTCTTTTTCTCCTGCCGGCAATTGTTTATAATAATGGCAATAATTGCAAATGCTTGTGCAAAATGGGATATGAGTGTAAAATGCAAGGCTTCTAGTCCCTTTACTCTCTTTTTTTGCATCGGATACAAATTTACTGATGTCCATTGCAGGCATATAGTCTGAATCAGGATACCTGTATACAAATACATGGTTTGTGCTTTTACCAAACCCGTTATTATGTAGAAGTTCAAGCTTTTTTTGAGTTATTTCTGACAACTTTTCCATGTTAATTTTATTGTTTAAAAAAGGTTATAAGGAGTTTCAAGTATTTCTTTTACAGTGGTTGGTTTTGAAAATACTTTCTCCTTTATCAAAAGTTTCAGAGGTTCAGGACCTTGTCGTGGCAGGTGCAGAAGAATTTTATTGTGGAATTGTAACCAAAGAATGGGAAAAGCGCTTTTCCTTTATTGCGTCAATAAACCTAAGGCATGACAGAGTTGCCAATTTTCAGTCTTTTGAAGAACTTGGCAAGGCAGTAAGCATTGCTTCAAGCCACAATCTTCCTGTTTTTTGTGTTTTTAATGCAGTATTTTATTCCAAAAACCAATTTCCTATTGTTTTGAACCATGCAAGAAAAGCGGTTGATGCAGGAATTTCAAAACTCATTGTTTCAGACCCTGCATTAATATCTTTTTTTAAGGAAAATGACTTAAATGTTGAAATTGCCTTGAGCACTGCCGCTCCTGCCTTTAATTCAGCCAGCTTTTCTTTTTTTAAAGGCCTTGGAGTCAAAAGAATTGTGCTGCCAAGGCATCTTACTCTTGAAGAAATTTCTTCTCTTGCCAAAACTGCAAAAGTCCTTAATCTTGAGCTTGAGGCATTTGTTCTGAATGCACTTTGTCCCTATATTGACGGGCTTTGCACCTTGCAGCATGTTGGAAAAAATCCCGAATCTGTTTCTGTACAAGAACTTGCCTGCAGAATGCCTTTTGAAGTTAAAGTTTTTTCAAACCAAAGCGATTTTGAAAAAAGAAATGCTTTTTCAAGGGCAAAAACCTGGCAAAACACGTTTCCTGAAAGTTGTGGTCTTTGTGCCCTTCCATCTTTTGAAAAAATTGGCATTGGCAGTTTGAAGATTGCAGGACGGGGAAACAGCAGTGAAAAAAAGATTGCAGATGTAAAAATGGTTTCGGATGCCATTGGAATGCTTGCCTTGCCTGAACAGGAATTCAAAACAGAAATGCACAAACTTTTTTTTGAGGCAAACCATATCAGGTGCAATTTCAAAACCTGTTATTATGCCAAAAAGGGGCTGTTGTAAAATGGAAAACGTCCTTGTGGTTAAGAATTTCAAACAACTTGAAAACTTCTGGGAAAAAGATTTTTCAAGAATTTATTTTGGTGCAGAAACCTGTGAGAGGAAAATTCCCTCACTTGACGAAGTAAATAAAACAAAAAAATTCTGTAAACAAAACAGCATTGATTTTTCCTTGCTTACTCCTTTTGTGACAGATGTTGGCCTTAAAAGGCTTGAGTCGATTTTTTCAATTCTTTCATCCAAGGACGAGATAATTGCAAACGATTTTGGCGTGTTGTGCAAAGCTGCGGAGCATGAAGCAGTTCCTGTTGCAGGCCGTCTTTTGAACAAACAATTTAGAGATCCTAGAATTGCTTCTTTCTCCAACATGCCAAAAGAGCTTCTTTCACATCTTTCACTAAGTCAGGCAAGCAACCCTAATTTTAGAACATTACTTTCTTCCTTTGGAATAAAAAGAGTTGAACTTGACAATCTTTTGCAGGGAATTGGTACAAACCTTAGCGGAACAGGATTTTCTGCATCTCTTTATTACCCAACTGTTTTTATTGCAACTACAAGATTTTGTCTTTTGGCAAATTGTGGCAGACTCTCCAAAGTCAAAAAGGTCGGAATTTTTTCCTGTTCAAAGGAATGTGAAAAATTCAGCTTCGAGCTAAGCAATTCTTGTTTTTCTACTCCTCTTTTGTTGTTTGAAAATGCTTTATTTTTTGAAAACAAGAAGCTGCTGCCAGAAAAAGAACTTGCTTCAATTGGAGTTGACAGAATTGTTTCTAATAAAGTATTAATGCAATAATTACAATTATTAAAATAATTGTTATCCACAAAGCTGGTTTGCGAAAAAAGCTGGTTGGCTGTCCAAAATTTCCTTTTTCTATTATTTTTCCTGCTTCTTCCGTCACTTTTCCACTTACTTCAACAGGTGCTATTCTTCCTTTTCCTCTAAGCTTTCCGCCGCCAATTTGTGCAATTTCTTTACTATATCTTATCCATGCATCTGGCTCTTTTAATTCCTGTAATGTTTCATGTGTTAATTCAACAAATCCTTTTTCTCTTTCAGGAACCTTTTCTTCGCCAAAAATTTCTCCTGTTACTCCGCTTATTTCAAATTCATAAGTTTGTCCTGCAACTGTTGCAAAAGCAAGCCACATTGGATAATATATTTCCTTAAATCCTGTTAGTACAACATCGTTTCTATTAGCTTCAAGCAATGATGCAGTTTTAAGCAATGCAATCTTTTCTGCTTCTGTTTTTGAAAAAATCGCTTTTCTTACAACTAATGGGTATTCGTCACTAAGTTCTTGTACCAACTCTGTTTCGTTTGGAATTGATTCAGCAAGTTCTTTGCTTAATTCAGCAGTTTCTCCATTAATAGCAAGTCTGCCGTGTTTTGTTTTGCCTGTTGGCTTTCCTTTTTTTTCAAAAGCTACGTCGTAATAAAATAAGTAAAATGGGGTGAGAACAAGTTTCACTTCCCCCTTTTCAAAGCTTTTCCAATTCTTTTTGAGAATTGTTTCCTCTATTAATTCTGCAACTTTTTCAAGAGGAAAGGATATCGGAAATACTGGTGTTCCTACAAACATGCTGTTCTATATTATTGCGTTTCTTTCTTCTTAATAATCTTTACTTTGCTTGGTGTTACCAGTATATGTTCGTGGCTTATTCTTGCAATATCTCCATTAATGCCTTCAATGCCTGCTTTTACTTTTGTTACAAGCTCTTTGAGTTTTATTGCGTTTCTTTTGCTTAATTCGCCAATATTTATTAAAATAATGTTTCCTGCTTTTGCTTCTGTTATTACTGTTTCAACATCTGCTTCTGTTGTGATTGTAACAGGTTTTACAAAGGCATCTGCATCCTCGTATATTGTGTCATCTTCTGCATCTAAATTGTTCAAAAAATTTTCTATATCTATTCCTTCATCTTTCTTTAAAACTTTTTCCAAAAAAGCCATTTTAGTTCACGCCCCCAAATTTAAATTATACTAATTCTTCCCCAATTCTTTTTTAAAACGCTTCCTTTTACAAGGCTACATAATTTTTTAAGGCAATGAACACAATTTCAAGGTAAGGAATGTGAATTTCTCTTTTGTTCCTGGTTTGCTTTCTCAATCAAGCAGGCTTTTTAATTTCCAAGCCATAATAATTACACTCCCGATTTTTTAATAATTTTTAGTCAACACAAGGTTAATTATAGGAGTGGGGTTTTGATTGATTGAGCCAAATTTGCATGAAAATATTTTCCAGAGACAATTTGATAAAAGTACTGTTTTTACTAACAGAACAACAATAACTCCGCATTATACTCCTAACAAACTTCCTTTTAGAGACGGGCAAATTGATGCAATTTCTCAAATTCTTTCCTCTTCTTTACACGGAGCAAAGCCTGATAATCTTTTCATTTACGGCAAGGTTGGAACAGGAAAAACTGTTACAGTAAACCACGTGCTTTCACAATTGCAGGAATTTATTGCCAGCAACAAAGGAAAAGAAGTTGATTTTGCTTATGTTAATTGCAGAAACCATAATACAAAATACAAGGTTTTACTCAAAACACTTTCAAAATTCTTTCCGGAACAGGATTTTATTGGATACAGCAGTGCCTTTGTTTATGAAAAACTACTCAAGTACGCAAGCAATGGTAAACAATTAATTCTTGTACTTGACGAAGTTGACAAAGTCAAAGACCTTGATGAATTAATTTATGCTCTTACAAGATCCAATGACGAGCTGGAAAAAGGCGGAATTGCAATTATTGGAATTAGTAACAATCTTTTCTTCAAAGACAAGCTTGATGTTAGAACAAAGAGCACTCTTTTGCAGAAGGAAATGGTTTTTCCTCCTTACAATGCACAGGAATTAAAAGCAATTCTTGAAGAAAGAATAAAGACCGCTTTCAAAAACGGTTGTGTTGAGGATTCTGCAGTAAACCTTGCAGCTGCAATGGCTGCACAGGAATCTGGAGATGCAAGAGCTGCAGTAATGTTGATGCTTAGAGCAGGAGAGGAAGCAGACAAGTCTTTGGGACAAATAGTAAAAGATGAGCATGTGGTACTTGCAAAAACAAGGGTTGAAGAAGAAGTAACCCTCAGCATGGTTGAAACTTTGCCAAAACAACAACAGCTCGTACTCTATTCTCTTTCAATGATGACTGTTATGGGAAAAGGTTATGGAAAACTTAACGGAAGCAAGGAAGAAGGAGTATTTTTTTCAGGAGATGCTTACCGCGAATATGAAAGAATTGCAGCATCATTACAACAACAGGTTGTTTCTTCACGCTGGTTTAGGGAATACGTAAACGAACTTGAAACATACGGTCTCCTAATCACAACAGCAAGTGGAAAAGGCATCAGGGGAACGACCACTTTAATCAAACTAGGTTTTGACGCAAGAAAGCTAAGGCAAGCGCTTGAAAAAGAATTAATTTGTGCTTAAGTGCTTGATTCCTATTTTGATTTAATTATTTGTTGTAAATATTTTTTCTGTGTCCTATTTTTAGCACTAAAACAATCAACTTACTTTTGATTATGTCTGCTATTACTCTGTAGTCTCCTATTCTTAGGCTATAGGCTTCTTCTCCAACAAGTTTTTTGAAATGGGTTTCGGGTCTTATTCTGGCTCTTTCTAGGCTTGAGATTATTCTCCTTTGCATTTCATTTTCAAGTTTCTTTAGTTGCCTTAAAGCTTTTGAAGAATATTCTATTTCATAGACCATACTCTAAAGCCCCAATTCTTTTAGAACCTGCTTGTGGGATATGGTCTTGCCCTCTTTGAATTCCTTCCTTGCTTCTTCAATATCTCTTTTGGTTTCCTCTGAAAGCTCCATATTATCTTCCAGCAAATCCCAAATGACCTTTTCATAGCTCTCTTTGCTGCTGAATTTTCTCTCTTTCAACTTTTTCTGCAGCTCCTTGCTGATTTGAATAGTAGTTTCCATAGTAACTATATAACTCGTTATAGTATATAAAACTACTTATTTTGGCAAGAAAAGGCAAATTGCCCTAACCCTGATTTGAACTCGAGTTTTTAAACAAATTCAGCCAGCTTTTTTTGTTCTGGTTGCTCGTTTTGGAACACGCTGTCTATTTCTTCGCTTGCAAGTTCTAGTCTTTGTTTCAGGTAATCGCTTAGTTCAAATTCTTCCGCAAGCTTTTTTGCAATGCCTAAGTATTTCCTTACGCCACCCTCGTTTACTGTTAGAATAATCTTTTCCTGCTTGCATTTTGGGCATTTTCCGTTTAATGGAATTCTTCTTATTTTTGCATTGCATTTTGTGCATCTAAAATGCTGCCTGCTAAAAGCCCTTGTATTTCCAATAATATCAGGCATCAAATGTGTTACCATTACCCTTTCTAATGCATCCTTACTGTCAACTGCTTCAATTCTTCCCTGTAATCTTGCCTGTGCCCTTAGCTTTTCTTCCATTGTGTTAAGAACCACATATTTTGAATAGACAGGACCTGCATCAAACTGTGTTGTTGAATGAGAAAATTTAAAGCCACTGTATTGTCCTGCTTTTCCCAAAATATGTTCTATTCTTTTCAAACTGCCGCTGTCGGACGGAGCCATTTTTTCTGCATTTTCATAAAGTTCCAAAGGATAATCATCACATATTTCCATATCATAGCATTCGTTGTCTATTTCTGTTGGCCTTAAGGCAACAGTAAAAACAAGTGAGGCATCCATTCTTCCTCCTCTGCTTCCTGGCAAATAACTGTGAGAAAAATTAAGCAAATTGTCCATTAAAAGCATTAAACTATCCTGGTCTCCGTCAACATTTCTTCTTTTTGTCTGATGAAAGTAAGGGTGGGCAAAGCAGGCTCTTGCCTTTGTATAACCTAAAATCCTGCCTGTTATTGCGGCAGAAGTGTGCGGTGCAAGTCCTAGTACAAGCTGTCCAATCATGTCCTCTCGTTTTTCTGCATTAAAATATGGTTCTTGTTTGTAAAACCTTACAAGCAATTCGTCAATAAATTTTGAAACCTTCACAAAAAAGTCACCTGCACTTTCATTAATTACAATATCCTGTGGCAGGATTTCAACAACCTGTCCTTTGTCAACCAGTTCGTTTCCAAAAGTATCCTTTTCATAACCCAGTTCCCTTGCCTTTTCAACACTTATTCCAACCTCTTCTGGCTTGAAATGTGTAAGAGGAGCGTCAATTGCCTCATATCTTATTGTTGCATCTCTAAAAATGTGCAAATCATATTTTGCCCTTAAAATTCCTTTCTCCAATGGCTCAGCGTCCTTACCCTCGTTTATCATGCCTTTGACTCCTTTTACAATGTCTGGCATTCTTACTCCCAAATTTTCAAGTGCTGCCTGCACAAGTTCTTGCAAATCCACACTTCTCTTGCTATGTGCTTCGGTTTGGCTTCCGCATTTTCCGCATTTTTTTTCTTTTGTTAGAGAACCACAGCTTGGACAAATGTTTGTGTTCTCAGTTCTTACTTTGCATTTGTAACAAAATGGTTGTTCTCTTACTGCTTCACATTTTGGACATTTGTATAATCCAATTTCAACATTTACTGACCCTTCCTTTCCTTCTCCTGTATTTGTCATTGCCTTGTTTATTGACCTGATGTTTCCGCCTGCTGCTCCAATTGGGAAAAGCACGTGAGGGTTTCCTGCCATTTTTCTTGGCTTGCTTGCTTCAGGTCTTCCCATTCTTGCCCCAATCCATGTTCCTGCCAAGTCCCTTATTGGAATTCCTGACGCAAGTCCAAGTGCTGAAATTATATCTGGTGATTTTTCAATTGTCTGTTCAAGCTTTTCAGTTCCTTTTTCAATTCCAAGAGTTTTTTCCATTGCATTAAATTTATCAACATCAAGCAAAATCTTGCCTTCTTTTACCTGGTGGCATGCTCCAATTTTTTCAAGAAGCTTTTTTCCAACTTCGTCTTTTTCAAAGACAATCTTGTTGTCTTCTTTTTTTCCTGTTTTCAAAAATTTTGCAAGCTGTAATATTTCTTTTTTCTCAAGAATAGTGTAATAAAAAAGTGCGTTTGGATGCAGTGGTAAGTGGTATTTTTTTGAAAGCTCAATTGCTTTTGAAATGCTTATTTTTTTACTGCCTTTTGCAATGTCGTTTCCTTTACTTCGTTTCAATTCAGGAATTTCTTTTGCTTTTTCTCCAAGTTGTCTTTCCACATCTTTAACCCACCATTCATGGCAGTATCCTGCAGGAACAAGCGGGTGTGCACTGTATCTAAAATCTCCGACACTTATTAGCAAGTCTCC
Source organism: Chloroflexota bacterium (assembly GCA_030634785.1). GTDB lineage: Archaea > Iainarchaeota > Iainarchaeia > Iainarchaeales > JAFCCL01. Next base: position 8,104 of record DAOWAC010000006.1, read on the forward strand.
CAGAAAAAGAATTTTTTCAACTCTTGGTTTTATTTTTTCAGCCTCGTCCAGCGAATTTACTTTGACAACACTGCCGTTGTAAAGTCTTACGATTGGTCCTTCAACACTGTCAACAGGTGACATTCCTGCTGCCTTTCCTGGTCTTTCAACCTTCATTTGTGTTGCGTTTGCAATAAAGCCTTCAAGCAAGTACATTGTTGCAGGATGTATTCCTTTTCCCATAATTCCCATATTTCTTGCTCTTCCATACCTTAGTCTGAAACCTCCTGGTCTCATTGGATATGCTAAAATAGGTCTGCCTGCTGCAGCTCCAATCAAATATTTTTCATTTGGCTTTAATTTCCTTTCGCCTGAATCAGATTTGCTTACTTTTATTATTCCTTCAAGCCAGTTCCAGTCAAGTTTTAGTTTTTTTGCAAACTTCAGTATTTTTGGAGCTTTCAATGCAACCCCTTCGCTTAGTACAAGGCACATTCCGCCTCTTACTCTATTTTTTGGAATTCTTGGCAAATCCCTGTTAACTGCAACTTCTCTTTCTTCTGTTGGCTCGCCGTTTATGCAGACAGTACAGTTTCTTACAATCATTCTTACTTCGTCGTCTGTTGGTTTGTATTGTCTTGTAACAATTTCGTCATAAATTTGGCATTCTTCAACATATCTTTCAACTTCGTCATCTGTTGGTTTGTATTTGTCAATTTCTAAAATATTTCTTGCATAATCTCCTAAAATTAATGGCAGCACCTGACTTGTTCCGCCTGCTGCTCTTATTGGTCCAGCATAATAAATGTCAATATATTTTGAGCCGTCTGGATTTTTGTTAATTTCAACTTTTGGCACTCCGTCCAATGGAGCAACAACTACACCCTCTGTGTTTAACACAAGAGCTGTTTTTATTGCCTGTTCTACTCTTTTGCTTTCATCTTCTATTTTGCACCATTTTTGTTCAAGGATTTCTCTGAACAATTGAAATATTGCTTCAAGTCTGTCTCCTTTTTTTTCTTCAAAAACTTCTCTGTATCTTTTTGCAATTCCAAGTGGCCCGATAATTGTTTCGGTTCTGTCAGCAAGGTCTGCCACTGGTTTTGATTCAATTCCTGTGCTTAAATCAAGTCCTTTTTCTTTTGCTTTTTCTGCAACTGCAAGTTGTTTTTCAACTTCTGCAATCATGTTGTCGTAGTAGTTTTTCACAACAGGTTTTGCTTCAATATCAAGTTCAAGTTTCATATGATTCAGTCCTTTTTTTAATCATTCAATTTTTTTCATTTCTTCAATCTTTTTTTTCATTCCTTTAATCTTTTTTTTCCACAAAATAATTTTCACTAATTTTTCCTGTTTTCATTTCGTAAATTGGAACAATTCCTGGTGTTGGAACATGTCCTAGCTTTACCTGATAATCTGTTCTTGACTGCCATGTTCCTGAATTTATCACTGTTGTTCCCCTATAGTTTCCATATGCATTGTGATGCATGTCTCCTATGTACACTAAGTCAGGTTCTTCTCTTATTACTAAATAGTCTTCTCTTTCAGGCACATATGGTTGTTTCATTCCATAAGTTGACATTATGTCTCTTTTTTTCAAAACCTCTATCATTGCCTGTTCTGGGTGTTCGCTGTTAAGATATCCTACGCTTCCAATCAAATCATGTAATGCTCCGCCGTGATACATCATTATTTTTAATCCTTCAATGTCAATCCAGCCAGGGCTTCCGACAAAATGAACATTTTTTCTTTTATTCAATTCAGGCAGGTATTCTTTTGGAACTGCCGGTTGCGGGTCTGCCCATCTTACTGCATCGTGCTGTCCCGGGCAGATTACAATTTCAATATATTCAGGAATTTGTTCTATTAGTTTGCTGAATTCTTCGTATTGTTTGTAAATGTCTTTGATTACCAGTTCGTTAATCTGGTTTGGATAAATTCCTACTCCATCAACATTGTCTCCTGTTATTATAAGATATTTTATTTTGCCAACCTTTTCCTCTTCCTTTGCACCGCCCTCTCTTCCGTTAATCCAGTTAATGAAATAATTGCATTCTTTTTCTAAAAAAAATCTGCTTCCCATATGAAAATCGCTTGTTGAAGCAATTGTAAAATCTGTGTCAACATGCTTTGCCTGTCTTACAGGCATGTCTGGCCAAAACACTTCTTTTACTATAAGCAAATCTTCATTCCACTTAACTGCCTTTATTGCAATTACGCTATCTACCAAAACCTTTTCTGCAATTCCTTTTGTGCCAATATCATCTTTGATTATTAGTGCAATACATTTTGATTCAAGGTCTTCAATCTCCAAGCCTACGTGTCCTTTTTTTGTAACCCATTTTCTCAAAACCATTCCGATTACATCTACCTTGTTGCCTTTTGGAATAAGTTTTACTCTAGCAATAGGTCTTGGGCTTAAACCCTGTCTTCTTTTTAAAATTTGGGAAAGCAATTCAAACTTTCTTCGAAAATAGTGTAAAAAGTTTTCTGTCTTGCCTTCGCTTTTGCTTTGTCCGGTAACATCATATTTTGAAAGAATTCTGATTTTTCCATCGTGTTCTTTTGCAATTGGTTTAAAGCCCTTGTTTTCGACAGTAATTTTTTTTGTTTCAAGTCCGTCAAGCCTTGTTTTAATTAGTTTTTTTTCAACGGCTTCTCCATTTATAAAGATAATTCCTTCCTTAAGCAAAGTGTCTATTATTTCGCGAAAATTTTTCTGACCTTTAAGCAAATCAATTGCCTTTTCATCAACAAAGGCCTTTTTTTCGCTTGCATAATTTACAATTTCACTTTTTTGGTCAACCTGAACTTGCACTGCAATTACTCCTTTATTTTTTCTCTAAGGGATTCCATCGTGCTGATTATTTCCCAAACATCTGTTCTTGTATGGTTTGGAATGTTCAAATCCTTGCTAATGTCGTCCATCATGTAAACTGCAGTACTCAAATCTTCTATTTTTACCTGTTTGCCTGAAACCTTTTCCATTGCGTCTTCAATAATTCCTCTAATATTTCTTGGAACCTGATGATCAGTAACAACGGTTTTCATTAATTCAAGCAGTTCCTTCAGTTCCTTCTCCACTTCTTCCATAGCCAGTCCTCCACAATCAGCACCAAATGGAAAAATCAATTAAAATCCACGTGGCTTGTTTAAGCTAATTAATTATGGGTTAGAAAAGGATTTAAATGAAATGCAAGCAATCAATTTTCTTTTCTTTCAAGAGCCTTTACAATCTTTTCTGCAAGTTCTGATTCAACATTCGTTCCTTCAATTATTGCGTTTGGAAAAGCCTTTTTTGCAGTTTCCATTTCTTCCTTGCTTGCAACATCGGACTTGTTAATTACTGGAATTATTTGAATGCCTCTGAATTCTTCTTTTATTTCTCGAAAAAGGTTTTCTTGCTTTTCAAAAGGAAAACCGCACTGCATTGTTGGGTCTACAACAAAGACAATTGCTTCTGCAAGATGTCTAAAGGCAGCAATTCCTTTTCGCTCAATTTTGTTTCTTTCCTCCAAGGGTCTGTCAAGCAATCCTGGTGTGTCAATTAACTGAAACTTCAAATAGTTATGTAGAAGATATCCTATTTCTAGTTTTTGTGTTGTGAACGGGTAGGCTGCAACCTTTGGCTGGCTTTTGGTTAGCTTGCCTAAGATTGTTGACTTGCCTGTGTTTGGATATCCTGCAATTATTGCTGTTTGCAAATCTGTTTTTATTTTTGGTAATTCTTTCAGTTTCTTTGCTGTTTTGTTATATTTTTCTATGCTTTTGTCAAGCTTTTTTACAAGCCCTGAGAGTCTTCCGTAAAATTCTCTTACTATTGGCGATGCTTTTGTTGATTCTGTTTTTTCAAGTCCTTTTATTCTTCCTATTGCGTTTCCTTTTATTTTTAGAATTATTCTTCTTTCTACAGAAATATGTCCTAGTGCTTTTAGTGTTTGTCCTATGTCAACTGTTGATTCCATTAGTTCTCTGTAAAAAGGATTTACTTCTTTCATGTTTGGAAATTCAAGGCATGCTCTTAGAAGAAATTCTGCAACGTAATTTGAACTTGTTTCAATTCGCTTTATGTTTTTTCCTTTTGCATCTTTTATTGCATTTCTTTCGCTTTTTAACATTGCTGATGCTTTTCTTGCTTTTCTAAATGCAACATCTAGCAAATCCTTGCTTTTTGGTAACATAATGAGGTTCATAGCTTATCCTGTCCTTTTTTTCTGTTTGCTTCCTTTTTGCTAATCTTTTTAACCTTTTGGCTAATTTATTGATACAAGGAGCTATTTTTAAGCTTTTTAAGAGTTGATTATTCAGGGAAAAGAGGGGTTTTTTGATGGTTTTAGATAACTTTTACGAGGGCAAAAGACACAGGCTTTACATTACAATTCCAATAGTGCTTTTTATTGCATTCATGTTTGCAATCTTTGTCTGGCCAACTGTTCCTGCCGGAATTGACCTAAGTGGCGGAACATTGATTGTTATCAGAAGTCAAACTCCTATTGATGCTGATGAGCTTGCCAATCTTCTTTCAGAAAATTTTGATTTGATTGATTTAAAGGTAAGCAGTGTTACTGGTCCAAACGGAACAGGTGTAAATATTCAGTTTGCAGGAAATCAGGAACTTCTTTCAGCACAATCTTATATTGATTCTGCAAAATCTTTGCTTGCTTCAAATCCTGCTGCTGCCTTGCAGGACGCTCAGGCAGGAGTAGCAATTCTTTCGCCTTTTCTTCTAACAAGTGTTTTACCATCTGACCCTGTTGAAGCAGTTGGTCTTGCAGATATTTATCTAATAGAAGCAAACCAAGAATTTAATCAGGAAATACAGAGTCTTATTGTGCAAAATTTTAATCTTGGTGACAATGTCGCTTTTCAAAAAAAGGAAGTAAGCCCGACTCTTGGAGCTGTCTTTTGGCAGACTGCTTTTAATGTTGCAATAATGGGTGGCTTTTTGATTGTTATTGTAATCTTTATTTTCTTTAGGAAAATTATTCCAAGCCTTGCAGTAATTGCTGCAGCAATTTTTGACGTTGCAGGGGCTCTTGCTTTAATGGCTGTTTTTGGAATTCCTCTTTCTTTAAGCAGTATTCCTGCTTTGCTAATGCTAATTGGTTACAGTGTTGACACAGACATTATGCTGACAACAAGGGTTTTGCAGAGGAAAGAGGGTACGCCTGAAAAAAGAGCTGCTGAAAGTATGTCAACTGGTTTAACAATGACTGGAACAACAATGGCTGCTCTTGCTTCAATGATTATAATTGCTTACATAAATCAGATTTACATAATTTTTGAAATTGCAATCGTAATCTTTTTCGGATTGCTTGCAGATCTTGTTTCAACCTGGTTAATGAATGCAGAAATCCTGCTATGGTATTCTAAGTTAAAAAAGAAGAAATCAGGTGTTTTCTAATGGCAGAGCTTTACAAAAACTGGAAAGTGATATTGCTCGTCTTCTTTTTGATTCTTTCATTTGCAATAATTGGATTTAGAGGAATTACTTTTGGAATTGATTTCAATGGAGGAACACTTTTTCAGATTGAATTATCTGAACCAATAACAAATCTTGATGAAAGAGCAAGAGTTGTTCAGACAATTCAGCAAAGGCTTGACTGGACTGGTCTAAAAGATATTAGCGTAAACTTTTTCGGAGACGATTTTGTTATTGTACAGGTTGCTGAATCAGACCCTGAAACAATTGAACGAATTGAATCTCTTTTGAAAAAACAGGGTGTTTTTGAGTCAACAATTGGCGGAGAAGTAATCTTTTCAGGAGAGGACATTATTGAAATGCCAAAAGATCCTGCAAAAGGATATAGCTTATACAACGAGGGTTCTGGCGTAAGATGGGTGCTTCCGTTTGTTTTGAAAAGCACTGCAGCCCAGCGTTTTACTGATATGACATTCCACAAATGTGACCTTGTGTCTTATTCAACAGATGTTGGACGTGAATATG
>DAOWAC010000073.1 GCA_030634785.1 Chloroflexota bacterium
AATAGGTTTTTCCGCTTCCAAAATTAAAAGCTTCTGCTCCAAGTTTTTCTTTTACCGCCTTTTCGCTCAAAAGCCTAAGGCCTTCAACAACGTCTTCAATATAGAGCATATCACGCAAACTTTCTCCTTTGCCATAAATTTGTGCAGGCTTTCCTGCCAAAAGATTTCTTACTGTACTTGGAACAAGCCTTGAATAATTGCTGTCATATCCTCCAAAAACATTTGTAAGCCTTGCAATTCCAATACTCACATCCTTTGAAAATTCTCTGCAAACATTTTCTGCCGCAATCTTGCTTTTGGCATATTGTCCTGTTCCAATAAGTGGCTGTTCTTCATCAACACATTCTTCTGTTAAGTCTCCGTAAGCTCTTGCTGTTGAAATAAACACTATTGCACTCCCATACTTTTTTGCTGCTTCTAAAACATTTCTTGTTCCTTCAACATTTGTTTCAAAAGCAGCTTTTTCATCTTCAACTACTTGCTCTTGCGTACTTTTTGCTGCAAGATGAAAACAAACATCTGGCTTGCTTTCAGAAAAAGCTTTTTCAATCTCTTCCCTATTTCCTATATCTCCAATAACAACTTTTACTGAATCAGCAATACCTTGCTTTTGAAACATTTCATTGTCTGCATAAACCATTGCGGTTACCTCTGCATTGTTTTCAACAAGATTTTTGCAAAGCCAGCTTCCAATAAAGCCGTTTCCTCCAGTAACCAAGACATTTTTCATTTTTTCACCGCTTTACTTATCTTTTCCCAAACTTCACTTGCTTACTTTTCCAACAATTGAAAAATACGCGCTTCCATTGTGTTTTGGATAAAGATAATCAATTGATTGTCTCCAAAAAAGCTTTTTTTCAACAATTTCAAGTCCAAGCATTTTGAACATTGTTTCAACATGGCCTGGCTGGAACATCATCTTATGCTGTTCCTCTGGCTTTTTGGTGTGCTTTTGCCAGAGAAGTGAATGATAGTTTCCAAAAGGCTTGCTTTTTTTGTGATAACGCCAGTAATCTGCATTGTCAACAGCAACTTGCACAAAACCACCAGGTTTTGCATACAAGACACATTTTTTTAAAAATTGTAATGGGTTTCCCATATAATCCAAAACACTTGCACTGTAAACAAGCTCGTATTTATTCCAATGCTCTTTTGGAAGAGTTTCTTCAAGATTCCAAACCAAATCAGTACAGCCTGTTTTAACATAGTCTACTCCGAATGCACCTTCAATTTTCTTGTTTCCGCATCCAAGATCCAGCTTTTTTCCGCTTACTTTGAATACAGGCGCGTCTATTTCCTGCGTTGGTTTCCTGTCATCCATAAAAACTTCCGACTTCATGCTTTTTTTACCTTTCCCTTGCTTTTTATATTTCTTGCAAAAATTATCATGCCCTCACTTAAGTTTGTTGGCAAAAAATTTCTGCCATGGTATGAAAATCCGACTTTTTTAAACACCTTAAATCCATAGGTTTCCAAAAATCCTTTCATTGCAGGAACTGTAAAAACAGATTTGTGCCATGAAGAATGCTTTACTCCAAACAAGGAACCATGCCTCCATTCTGAAGGGTGGTAATTGGTTGGAGCAAAACCAAACAGTAATGAAAAGCGGTTTACTATGTTTGCAAGGTTTGGAGTTGTAATAATTAAAGCGCCTCCGTCTTTCAGAACGCGGTGTAATTCTATTACCAGCTTGTCTGGTTCAACCAAATGTTCTATTACGTCTCCTAAGAAGACAACGTCAAAATAATCTTTTACAAATTCTGTTTTTTCTGCAAAGTTTTCACAAATCTCAATATCACAACCCTTTATTTGTTTGGCTATCATGTTTACTGAAACTATTTCAACTCCTGGGAATGCTTTTTTGAAAATTTTAAAGCTTTCAGTTGTTCCGCCAAAATCCCCCAGTCTTGCACCTTTTTTCAAAAGCTTTGCCATTACAGGCAGTGCCTTTTTCATTTTTGGCATTCCAGTAAGACCGCCATTATAGAAATAATCATTATACCAAAAGTCTTTGTCCTTATACTCGTTAACTTCAACCATTCAACCACTTAACAAAAATGCTCAAACCTATCTAAATCATACAACTACAAAGGGATTTAAATGCTATTCTATGAGAGGATTGTATTATTGGGGAAAAGCGCGGCTGAAAAGTTCTTCTTGTTTAATTGATTGCTACAGTCTATTGCTCAAGAAAGCTGAGTCAATTCTTGAAACAATTTTGCGTTTTTTTTAAGTTTGACAAACTCAGTTTAAGTCAGCTCCTTGCAGTAGGGGTTTTTTGCAAGCCAGTTTCCTGTGAGGGAAAAGGCCCATGGCCTGCAGTCTACACAGGCAAATCTTAGAGAGCAATCTTTGCAGTCTTTGATTTTTCCACAGCTGTATTTTTCAGCGTTTGTTTTCATTTTTTCATAAATTTGTTTAAAGCTTTCTTTTGTTAAGTCTCCAAGAATCTTGTCTCTGTCAAAAACACAGGCAATTACTTTGCCTGTTGCTGTTATTCCGCATCTTCTAGCCCAACAGTTGTTGTAGAACTGTTTTAGTACAAAGTAATCAAATGAAAGAGAAGCAGGCTTTCCCCTTGCTTTAATGTAACCTTTTGGAAAAGAGCATGTTATGCATCCTGGAATGTTTGAGGCATTCTGCCTTCCTCCTGGTCTTGCAATGCTGAATTCTATTGGAATGTTCAATTCTTTAAAGTGTTTTTTGATTTTGTTTTTAGAATACTGGTTTTCTTTCAAAATAATAACTTGTCCTCTTAGTCTTACACCAAGTTCTTTGAGTTTTTTAAGGGAAGTCTGCTGTTTTTCAAAACTTCCTTGTATTCCTGTAACGAAGTCATGCATTTTTGCTTTGTGGCCATAGGCGGAAAACTGCACCAGGCAGTCTGTTTCTTTTAGTGCTTTTGCCTGTTTTTGTGAGATGCTTATAAGGTTTGAGAAAAGGCTTGTTTTTATTCCAATAGAGTGAGTGTAGTAAAGCAGTTTTGTTAAGTCTTTTCTTAGCGTGGCCTCTCCACCTGTGAATAAGAGCGATTTTGGTTTGAATTTTGAAAGTTCATTAATTATTTTTTTCCACTGTTTTGTGTCAAGCTCTTTTTCTTTTTTTCCAAAGTTTTTTCCGCCATAGCAATGTTTGCATTTTAAATTGCATTGGCTTGTTAGTTCAAGGTTTGCAAACTTTAAACCAATTTCGTTGTTTTCTGCAAGCAATGGCTTTAGGTCTGTTTCATTGTAGGCAAATTGTTTAAATTTTTCTGCCTCTGCCTTGTTTAATTTGAAGACTTTGCCTTTTTCAAAGTCGTACAAAGCTTTGCCATTGCTTCCGCTGACCAAAAACTTTTGCTGCATGTTATCCTCTCAAAAAAAGAAAGAAACGCGGTTTAACAGTTTTCTGAACAGGTTGCACAAGTTGCATAGTCTCTAATCGCGTTCTTAATGAATGGTACTGTTTCTGAAACTCTTATCTCCTGCATTTTAGTATCACCTGCAAGTAATTACAGCAACAATCTTTTAGAGAATTTACCCTTATATTTAAGGTTTATCTAATTTGTCTTATTAAATCAGGCATTACTTTGTGTTCTGCTTTTTTCAGGTGCTCTCTAAAGGTTTGTACTGAAACATTCATTGCTTTTGAGAGCTTTGAAAAATCAGCTTTTTTTGGCCAGTCATAGTATCCCATTTCCAGGGCAAGTTCTAAAGCGCGCTTTTGTTGCTTGCTTAGTTTTGGCCGAAAGTGTGCGAAGTAAATGTCTGTTAACTTGCCTTCTTGGATTTTTTCAACTTTTACTTCTTTTAGAGATTTCTGTAGTCTTTTAATAAAATCAGTCAAGACAGACTTTTTCCAAGAGGCAACCTCCCAATACTCAAAGCCTTCTGTATCATCTGTTACTGGCTTGTAGTAGAATAACTTTGAGTTGTAAAAGGCAGAGGGAAAATCATCAGGTCTTACTTCAACAAAGAAGATTGCATTTCCTTCAACTTCAAGGTTTTTAACTCTTGAATCGCTTGCAACATCCTCAATAAAGGCCTTAACATCCTTTTCTTTTCCTGAAAGAGTCTGAATCTGCGGAGCATGAATCCTGTCGTTCTCTTTGAAAACATCAAAAACAATTCCGCCAATGTCCACAACATTGAATTTCCTGCATCTGTTTCCAATAACACAATCATGCCTAATCTTTACCCTAGTAACCCACATAAGAACTTTATATATAAGGTAAAGATTAAAAGAGTTTTTTTGGCAGGAAAAGGGATTTGGGGTGAGGGTTTGAAGGAATCAATTTTTTTGAAGAAATTTTTCACAGTTTTTTGTCCAACAGAACATAGTCTGTTTTTTTGAATCCGAATTTTTTGTATATTTTAATGGCTTTTCTTTTTTTGTTTGTGTCAAGCACAAGTGCTTTGAAGCCTTTTTCTTTTGCAAGCTCTTCAATGAAGTTAAGCGCCTTCAAGCCAAAGCCCTTTCCTTGATGCCTTAAATCAATTACAAAATCCATCAAGTAAAGGTATTTGCCCCTTTGCCCGTAAAATGGCTCTCCAAAAAGCGTGCCAATTACTTTGCCATTAAGCACTAGACAAAAGCAAAACGTTGAATGCTTTTCAAAAAACTCGTAAGTTCTGGCTTTAGCGGAAGTCCGTGTCCAATGCTCGCCAATCCTGTTAAACTCCTGCAAACGAAGTTTTGAACAAGTAGGCAAGTCAGCATTTGTTGTTTTCCTTATCTCGAAAACCATAGTAAATTAATACCCCAAAAACCTTTTTAGGCAGTTTTCTACTATTACGGCTTACATGATTAGGCTTACAATGTTGGAAAGTATACGGTGCTGTTCAAACTTTTAGCTTTGAACACATTTACAGTTACCATTTGTCTGTATTGTACAGCTTAATCCAAATCCTTCAGCACTTAGTTCGCCTGATTGTTCTAATGCCTGACAAACCATTCCCTGTCTTAGTCCCCTTGGAAGGCTGAACAAATAACTGTCTACTATGGCAACAAAGCTTTCAAATGCATTTTGCATTGCGCTCAAACTTGCTTCAAGAATGTTCATTTGTCCCTGTAAATCAAGGTTTTGCTGTTCAAGCTGCGTTATCTTGTTTTCCATTTCTTCAACTTTTGCTTCTAACTCGCTTGTGTTTGCAAAACTACAGGTTGCATTGAAGTCTTCTGAGACAAGGTCACAACTGTACTGTACACAGTTTCCGTCAAAGCAGTAGTCGTGTCCGTCATCTGGAAACAGTTTCCAGTAAAAGTATGGTGGATTTTCTTTCAAAATACAGGTGCTTCCAGTACAATCTCTTTCAAAGCCACAAACATTAGTGTTATCATTTGCAAACACACACTCTGCTGTTCCCAAATCACATACATCATCACTGCAAGGATTTCCATCGTCACATGTTTTTTGTGAACAAGAGCAGCCGACTGAGTCAACATTCTCTCCAGCAGGAGTTACAGGACAGTCATCGATATGGTCTAATACTCCGTCGTTATCACT
>DAOWAC010000173.1 GCA_030634785.1 Chloroflexota bacterium
ACTTCAGAAAAAAACTTGGATTGCACATTATTCCAACAATAAGACTAAGAGAAATAAAAGAAAAAAAGCCAAGGCTGATTATGACAAAAATTAAAAACGTTGTTAAACTAAAAAGTTTGAATAAAACAGAACAAACAAGAGTAAAAAAACAAACACAAAAAGAAACAGATATTTTAGAAAAACTTGGCTACACAACCCACCAAGACATATGGATTTACTGCACAAACCCAAAAACAGGAAAAACCACTGCATGGATAGCAGACTTTGGAAACATAGCAAAAAAAACGCATTAAAATAATGTCATATTTTTATTAATTTGAAAGGAGATTAAACATGAAAATACTAATAATAGGAAGCGGAGGAAGAGAGCATACAATTGCATGGAAGCTTTCACAAAGCCAGCTTGTTAAAAAAATTTTTATTGCACCAGGAAATGCAGGCACAGCATTAGTTGGAAAAAATGTTGATATAGGAGTAAACGAGTTTGAAAAACTTGCCGAATTTGCCAAAAAAGAAAAAATTGGGCTAACAATAGTCGGACCAGAAGACCCCCTAGTAAAAGGAATTGTTAACTTTTTTGAAGGAAAAAACCTCAATATTTTTGGCCCAACCAAAAAAGCAGCAATAATGGAAGGCAGTAAAACATTTACTCGTGACTTACTAAAAAAATACAACATTCCAAGTGCAGAATATGCAGCATTTGAAAATGCCGACGAGGCAAAAGCTTATTTGAAAGAAAAAGGCGCGCCAATAGTAGTAAAAGCAGACGGTCTTGCTGCAGGAAAAGGAGTTGTGGTTGCGGAAACAATTGAAGAAGCAGAAAAAGCAATTAATGAAATGATTCTTGACAAAAGATTTGGAGAATCAGGAGCAAAAATATTACTTGAAGAAAAATTAATCGGAGAAGAAGCAAGCTATTTGATTTTTTCAGATGGAAAAAACATTCTTCCAATGGTAAGCAGCCAGGACCACAAAAGAATTTTTGACAAGGACCTTGGTCTAAACACAGGCGGAATGGGCGCGTATTCTCCTGCTCCAATTGTAACAAAAGAAATGGAACAAAAGGTTTTAGCAAAAATAATGCAGCCAACAATTGACGCAATGGCAAAAGAGGGACGAGTGTTTAAGGGAATTCTTTACGCAGGACTTATGATAACAAAGGATGGACCAAAGATTGTTGAATTCAATGCCAGATTTGGAGACCCTGAAACACAAGTAATTCTTCCAAGACTTGAATCAGACCTTGCAGAAATAATGCAAGCATGCATTGACGGCAACCTAAATGAAAAAAAAATAAAGTGGAGTGACAAAGCATGCTGTTGCGTGGTAATGGCATCAGGCAGCTATCCTGAAAAATATGAAAAAGGAAAAGAAATTATTGGCCTTGAAGAAGCTTCAAAAATTCCTGAAACAATCGTGTTCCATGCAGGAACAAAGAACGAGGATGGAAAAATTCTTACAAACGGCGGGCGCGTACTTGGAGTAACGGCTCTTGGAACAAACATCAAGGAATCAATTAATAAAGCATACAAAGCAGTTGAAAAAATTTCATTCCAAGGAGCACAATACAGAAAAGACATTGGACAAAAGGCA
>DAOWAC010000022.1 GCA_030634785.1 Chloroflexota bacterium
CAAACCAGGTTTAATACTTGGATGAAAACCCATTCAAACCAGCCGATGAGAAGAAAAATTGTCTAATTGAAGACAGGCGACTTATTTTTTCTTTTTGGAAACTTTCTTTTTGGGTTCAATTTTTTTCTTTAGGGCTTTGTGCTTCTTACTAAGCAACGTGTGCAGTCTGTAAAGTCTTTTGTGTTTTTTGCTCAATGTTTTGTGTTTTTTGTAAATTCTTCTAAAAAGAACAAAAATTATGACAGTGGCTAAAACAAGCCCTATTGCAGCAATTTGAATTCCCTGCAAGGCAAATTGAAACGAGGAAAATTCTTGTCCGCTCATTACTGCATTAAGACTGGCTTGCATTTGAAACAAGCCAAAAAACAGCACTGCAGCACAAAGAATAAGCATTACTGTATAAAGCTCTACTAACTTTTGATTAACCATTTGTTTACATAAAGTTGATTGAAGTATAAAAAAGCTCCTTTTTAAACAACGGGAAAACCATTAAATAAGTAACATAGCTAAATTTGTTAACATTACTTCTGCAGGGGTGGCAGAGTGGTTTAATGCGCGAGCCTGCTAAGCTCGTTTCTTTACGGAAGCGCGAGTTCGAATCTCGTCCCCTGCGCTTTTATTTTTAATGTAGCATACAAAAAAAAGGTTTTTATACTTTTCAGCAGCAATAGGTATAGGGGGAATTTTGTTTGAAGGTTTTTCATGAGATTTTTCAAAAAGAGAAAAAAAGGCATGATTTAGGAGTATGTATTCCTGATGCCAGCAGGGCAAGAAAGGAACTAAGAGCTGACGAAGTTATCCCCGCAAGTCACAGTTTTATTGTTTCAGGACTATTTCACGTACACGACAGTCTAATGATAAAAGGAATGTCTGGTGGAACTATCAGAAAAAAAGACAAAGCAACATTCAATAGCCAAAAATTTGAAGTAAAAGGAATTCAAATAGAAAACAAAGAAACAGATTTAATTGAAGAAGGACAAAAAGGCGTCTTGTTTTTAGATGCTTCAAAAGGAAAACTTCCAAACATTAAAATTGGCGACGAATTCGAATTCTAAATCTAATCACCAGAAGTTCACTTCCAAAAGCAGTATGATTGCAAAAAAACTATTTTCTTAAATGCATTCAGAAGAGTTTGTTGAATTACTTGGCGCATTTATAGGAGATTGTTGGATTAGCAAAAATAAAAAAGGCGGTCGAACACAAGACACTTAACTAAATTTGACAAATGGTTAACCAAAGGTTTTTATTAGGCGATTAGAATAATTTATAATAAGCAGGAGTACCGTAGCGGTCAACCGGACCAGACTCAAAATCTGGTGGCTTAGTGCCTTCGGGGGTTCGAATCCTCTCTCCTGCACTTTAATGACCTCGTTAAAACAAGAAATTTTCATGCTTGCAAACCAGGAAAAGGCAAAGCAGCTTCAGCGTTTTTTCAAAACAGGAAAAGGACAATATGGTGACGGAGACATCTTTTTTGGAATAACTGTTCCTGAACAAAGAAATGTTGCAAAAAAGTTTAAAGAAATTGAATTGATAAAACTAAAGCCATTTATGAATTCAGGAATTCATGAAGAAAGATTGGTTGCATTGCTAATTCTTGTACAAAAGTTTGAAAAAGGAAATGAAACAGAAAAGAAAAAAATTTACAAGTTCTATTTTGAAAATATGAAAGGAGTAAACAACTGGGACCTAGTAGACTTAACTGCTCCAAAGATTGTCGGAACCTGGTTACAAGACAAGGACAGAAAAATATTGTTCAAGCTGGCAAAATCAAATGACTTGTGGAAAAAAAGAATTGCTGTTCTTGCAACCTTTGCATTTATTAAAAACGGTGACTTTAAGGACTCGTTGGCAATTTCAGAAATCCTCTTAAAAGACAAACACGACCTAATTCACAAAGCAATTGGCTGGATGCTGAGAGAAATTGGTAAAAAAGATTTGGCAACAGAAGAAGGTTTCCTGAAAAAGCACTACAAGGAAATGCCTCGCACAATGCTAAGGTATGCTATTGAAAGATTTGAAGAAGAAAAAAGATTGAATTACCTCAAAGGAAGAATCTAAACTATTTTCCGGAATAATTAGGACTTTCTTCAGTAATGTTAATGTCGTGAGGATGTGATTCTTTTGAACCAGCAGCAGTAATCTTTACCCACTTGGTATTCTTTCTCAAAGCCTCAATGTCTTTTGCTCCAACCATTCCCATTCCACTTCTAAGACCGCCAAGCAATTGAAAAACTGTTTCGCTAATCATTCCCTTGTATGGAACAATTCCTTCAACGCCTTCTGGAACAAGCTTGTTTGAATCCACCACATCACCCTGAAAATATCTTTCCTTTCCACCTTTTTCCATTGCTCCAAGAGAACCCATTCCCCTGTATTGCTTAAACTTTCTGTTGTAAAGGAAAACAGTTCTTCCAGGAGTTTCTTCACACCCTGCAAAAAGGCTCCCAAGCATTACACTTGAAGCACCAGCAGCCAAAGCCTTTACAATGTCTCCACTGTATTTAATGCCTCCATCTGCAATAATTGGAACCTTGTATTTTTCGCCTGCTTCACTGCAGTCAAGAATAGCAGTAAATTGAGGAACACCAACACCGCTTATAATTCTTGTAGTGCAAATTGCTCCAGGACCAACTCCAACCTTTACTGCATCGGCTCCTGCTGAAGCAAGATCATGAACAGCTTCTGCTGTTGCAACATTTCCTGCAATAAGCTGAATGTCAAATTCTTTTTTATAACGCTTAACTGCTTCAACAACTCCTTTGCTGTGACCGTGAGCAGTATCAACAACCAAAACATCAACATCTGTTTCAATTAATTTTTCAATTCTTGCAACATCATTAACTCCAACTGCTGCTCCAACAAGAAGTCTTCCCTTTTTGTCTTTTGCAGAAGTTGGAAACAATTCCTGCTTTCTAATATCAGTAGCAGTAAGCATTCCTGTAATTTCACCTTTTTTGTTTACAATTGGCAATTTTTCAATTCTGTACTTGTGCAAAATTTCTTTTGCTTCATCAGCACTTGGTTTGTGATTAATACTTATAACGTCTTTTGTCATAATTTCAGAAACTTTTTTTGCAAAATCTGACTCAAATGCAATATCTCTCTGAGTAACAATACCAACAAGCTTGTTGTTTTTTATAACAGGAAATGACCCAATACCATTTGTTTTCTGCAATTCAAACACTTTTTGTAAAGAATCAGTAGGGTTAATGCACAAAGGATTGCTTACTATTAAGAATTCACTTCTTTTAACCTTGTTTACTTCTGATGCTTGGCTTTCTGCATCAAGGTTTTTGTGAATTATTCCAATTCCGCCCTCTCTTGCAATTGCAATAGCAATCTTTGATTCAGTAACAGTATCCATTGCTGCTGAAACCAGTGGAATGTTTATTTTGAGCTTTTTTGTAATTCTGGTTTTCAAATTTGCATCTTTTGGTAAAACATTGCTTGCCCCAGGAACAAGTAGAATGTCATCAAATGTAAGGGCTTGTTTTCCATTTTGTAAAGTTCTTACCATATTATTTTAATACGGCTATTGTTTTAAAAATGATTCCGTTATCGCTTCATATGGGAGTAAATTTTATGGTTTCAACAATAGTAATTGGCACACAATGGGGTGATGAAGGAAAAGGAAAAATCGTTGATTTGCTTGCAAAAGATGCTGATTTAGTGGCAAGATTCAATGGTGGCAACAATGCAGGCCACACAGTAGTAGTAGGCAGCAAAACATACAAGTTTCATTTAATGCCATCAGGAGCAATTCAGGGAAAACAATGTCTTATAGGAGCAGGAATTGCTTTGGATCCAAAGGTTTTAAGCAAGGAAATGAGCCAGCTTGAAAACAGAGAAGGACTACAACTTGCAATTGATCCAAGAACACAAATAATAATGCCATGGCATAATGCATTAGACAATGCAAAGGAAACATCAAAAGGCGATGGAAAAATCGGAACTACCGGGCGAGGAATTGGACCATGCTATGCTGACCGTGCTTCAAGAACAGGAATAAGATTCTGTGACCTTGTTGACTCAAAGAGATTAAAGGAAAAAATTGACAGAGAATTTGAAGCCAAAGAAAAGATTTTGAAAAACGTTTACAACACAGAAATGCCTGCTTCAAAAGAAGAAATTTTTACAGAATACAATGCTTTAGGAAAAGAATTTGCAAAATATTATGCTGATGTTTCAAAAGAAGTAAGCAATGCATTAAAGACAGGAAAAAATGTGCTGTTTGAAGGAGCACAAGGAACTTTCCTTGACAACGACTTTGGAACATACCCATATGTCACAAGCAGTCATCCAACAGCAGGAGCAATCTTTACAGGATTAGGAATTGGAATAAGACCAATTGAAAGAATTATTGGAATTGTAAAAGCTTATACTACAAGAGTCGGAGAAGGACCATTTGTAACAGAACTTGAAGACAAAATTGGTGAAAAAATAAGAGAAAAAGGAAAAGAATTTGGCACCACTACAGGAAGACCAAGAAGAGTTGGCTGGCTTGATTTGGTATTGTTAAGAACATCAATCAGACTAAATGGGTTTACAGAAATTGCTTTAACAAAATTAGACGTGCTAACAGGACTTGAAAAAATAATGGTTTGTACTAAGTACGAGTGTGAAGGAAAAACCTGCAAAGAACTTCCAGCAGACCTTGACAAGCTCGCAGAATGCAAACCAGTCTACAAAGAAATGTCAGGTTTTGAAATGGACAGTAGTGCAACAAGCTTTGACCAACTTCCAAAAGAAGCACAAGAATATGTTGCCTTTATTGAAAAAGAACTTGAAATTCAAGCAAAAATTGTTTCAGTCGGACCAGGAAGAGAAGAAACAATCGTACGCTGAATTTTTCAACCAGCATTATTCCAACTAACCAGTTTCTCTTTTTTTTCTAAGAAAATAAGCTATTGCAAGGTCGTCAGATTTTTGTAAAACAGTAAATAAAAGCGGAATCATAACCGATTTTAGGTAAAGAATAGGCTTTCTTTTACTTATTCCTCTAATCTTTTGAATTCCTGAAATTTCAACAAGATCATGTTCTATTTCTGGCAAAAATCTAAACAAGACATAAACAGGAAGACAAATTTCTTCAGGAAAATGCATTTTGTCAAAAAGTTTTATAAGAGCAAAAACATCTGTTGAAAATGTAAAAAAAGCAGTTGCCGTAAAAAGACACAATATTCGCAAATTTGAACTAAGTATAAGCTGAAATAAGTCAATAGTCGTGTCTGAAAGAAATATTAAAAAACCAATGTCGGAAAGAACAAGAAACGGAAGCAAACCAATAAATAATCCAAAAAATCCACGATAACCCGCAACTACAAGAAACAGGATGAGAACTACAAAAAGACAAAACAAAAGCAAAACATCCTGAAACAAAAAAGCTAATGCAAAAGCAAGGAAAAGAAAACCAAGCTTATATTGTTCCTTCACCCCTGAAAAAAACGATTTACTACTGTACTGGAACATAAACGCATTTCACCCCCTTCAACCAAAAAGACCCGATCACAATATCGCAAAATTTGCGGATCGTGTGTTGCAATAACCATTGTTTGTTGACTTTCAGTAATAAATTTGTATACAGAATTTTTGTTTTTTTGATCAAGCCAGGTTGTTGGCTCATCAAGCAATGCAAGCCCCTCTCCTTTTTTGATTGTTGCAACACTCAAAAGCTTCTGCTGACCCTTGCTTAAGACAGTAGGATTTTGTTTTAACAGATGATTTATCCCGAGTTTTTTTGCATTCCCCAACTCAAAAAGTTCTGCTTCAGCTGTTTCATTAAAAAAAAGATGAGATGGATTTTGCGGAACAAAACTTGGCCTTCCTTTAAAAGAAACTTTTCCAGAAAATTTTTCAATTCCTGCAATTGCTTTTAACACAGTTGTTTTTCCACAACCATTACGTCCAATTAACGCAATCTTTTCACCATATTGCATAGAAAAACCCACCCTTATACAAAAATCCCCGCGTTTTACCAAAAAATTTGCCCTAAGAGCTGTCCCATGTAATTTATTACGCTTTTTTTCAGGAAGCAAATGTTTTTCACAGGCTCCCAAAAATATTTTTCGCGAACCAGAAAGATTTGGATTTTCCTTATCAAGCCAGACAATAGTTTTCCCCCTAACTTTTGGAAGAAATTTCTTAAATCTGTTTGATTCAACAGGATCAAGAAGTTCAAGTGGCTCATCAAGAAGCAAAACTTTTGGATTCAAAGAAAGGTTTGCCACAAGATTTATTTTTTGCCTTTCACCTTCACTTAATTGAAAAACATTTCTATCTAACAAATCCTTCAAACCGATTTTTTTTGCAAAAGCAATTCCTTTTTCACCAAGCTCCTCTTTCACAGTCATTGCAAAAAATTGTGAAGCAGGATTTTGCATTATCAAAACACTATTTTCACAACATAACGCCCCCGAAATAGTAGCCTGAATAAAATCAGGAATCACACCCGAAATTGCAAAAGCAAGAGTTGACTTTCCACACCCATTTGGTCCAATGATTGAAAGATTTTCACCTTGTTCAGCAGAAAAATTCAATTTGTCTAAAACATTTGTTTGACCAAACGAAACAGAAAAATTTTCAAGATTTAACATTTACTCGCGCCCTCAGCTTTGTTCCAAAAACAAGAACATAAGCAACCCAAAAGTCTATAATTGCAAGAAGAACATTTGGAATTATGAAAAGTTCCAGTGGAAATTCCTGCAAAGCAACTTCGGTAGGCATTCCAAAAAATAGCGGAATTCCAAGATAATAATTAAAAAAGACCATTAAAATAGGTCTTGCAATAAGACACCCAATAAATGCAACTGCAATTCCTTTTTTGCCAAACCCCATTGTTTTTCCAACAAAACCAACAATAACAACCATTACAATAGTTGCAAGCAATTTCATAAAGGCACCAATAGGCCCGGTCGGAGCAAAAATTGCAATCCCCAATGCAGCAACAGCAGAAGTTATTAGCCCCCCATACAAACCAAACAAAAATGTTGAAATAAGCCAAGGAACACCAACAACATCAATGTCAATAAATCCACCCCAAGGATAAGCAATTTTGTAAATTTGTAACAAAACACTTACAACAGCAAGCATTGCACTTCCAATAAGCAACTTGTATTTATGCATAACAAACAAAAAAAAGAAAGCAACTACTTAAAAACGTTATGGTTAACAAAAACGAGTTACCTCTGTTTTTTTTATATTTGAATGCGGTTCAATTAGTATGAAACCAATCAGCAAAAGAACAATAAAACTTCTTTCAAGAAGCGGACTTGTATTAATATTTCTTTCAATGGGCGGTTCTTTTGCAATGGCTGCTTTAAGCATTGCTTCAGGAGGAATTGAAGAACAGGCTTGGACAGAGCTTTTTGGCCTGCTTTTTCTGGCAGTTTTGGGAATAGCTGTTTATTATATGGCACTTGCTTTCTTTGGATGGGTAGAAATCAGAAACAAGAATAAGCAACCTTTAGTAAAATAATCAAAACAATTCAACAAATTAGTCAGACTTTTTTAACAAACTGGACTTGTGTTTCTCTGGTTTGAATGCCTTTATTCTCACAATTTCAGGTTGCAAACCAATTTTTGCAAGTTCTTTTCCTAAACTTAGAATACTTGCCCATTGATCATAACCTAATGCAATTGTGGTTGGATGAAATCTTTTTACAACAGCCCATTTTCGCATTTCCCTGTCTCCCAAAACAGCTTCGTCAACAAAATCAAGAGCTTTTACAATTGCAAACCTTTTTTCTTCATTATTCAAAGGCATTTTGCCCTTTAAAGTCTTTACATTTTCATCCCTTGCAACAACCACAACAAGCTTGTCTCCAAGCTTTTTTGCCTGTTTTAAGTAAAACTTGTGGCCAGGATGCAAAATGTCAAACGTCCCAAAAGCCATAATAGTTTTCAAAAAATGCACCTCAATTGAATACTTATAAATACTTCTAACTTAATATAATTTAGTGGTTTTAATGGACTTGGAAAAAAGAATTAAGCTGATTCAGGAAGTTGGCGAAGAGATTATTACAGAAGAAGAACTTCGAAGCCTTCTTGAGACAAAAAAGAAAATTGTTGCATATGACGGATTTGAGCCATCAGGCGAAATGCATATCGCACAAGGAATTATGCGAACGATTAATGTTAACAAAATGATTAAGGCAGATGTTAAATTCAAAATGTGGGTTGCTGACTGGTTTGCATGGATGAACAACAAAATGGATGGAGATCTTGAAAAAATCAGAACAACTGGAAAATACTTTATTGAAATATGGAAAGCATGCGGAATGAACACAGACAAAATTGATTTTATATGGGCAAAAGACGTTGTAACAAAAGAGGATCATTGGAAGACAACAGTTGACATTGCAAGACACTCCACTGTTAAAAGAATAATCAGATGCTCACAAATAATGGGAAGAAAAGCAGGCGACGAACTAAGTGCTGCACAAATAATTTACCCATGCATGCAGGCAGCAGATATTTTTCACTTAAAATGCGACATTACACAACTTGGAATGGATCAAAGAAAAGTAAACATGCTTGCACGTGAGATAGGTCCAAAGCTTGGATTCTGGAAGCCTGTTGTAGTAAGTCACCATATGCTGTTAGGATTATCAAAACCAACAACAGCTTCAAACGACCCAGTGGACATCATGCTTGATATGAAGATGTCAAAATCAAAACCTGATTCAGCAATCTTTATGACTGATTCTGAAGAAGAAATAAAACGAAAGCTTGCAAAAGCATACTGCCCTGAAAGAGAAATTGAAATGAATCCTGTTCTAGAATACTGCAAATATATTGTGTTTGAAAAGTTTCCAAAAATGAAAATTGAAAGACCTGCAAAGTTTGGCGGAAATGTTGAATATAATAGTTACGATGATTTGGAAAAAGATTTTGTTGCAGGAAAGCTTCATCCAATGGATTTGAAAAATGCAACAGCAGCAAACATTAATGAGCTATTAGAACCAGTAAGAAAGCATTTTTCAAAAGGAAGTGCAAAAAAGCTGCTTGAAGACGTACAGGCAATGAAGATAACAAGATAGGTTTGTCCCCAGTTAGAATACGCAAAAAAAGTTAAAATCTGAATCGTTTATATTCTATCCACAGTCCTTCTGCATTTTCCTTTGAAATTGAAACATGGTCTATAATTGTTTTGTCATCAAAAGTTTCGTTCTTGAGGAGTTCTTTAGCTTTTTCATAGTCTTTTTTATTCAAATCTTTAAACGCTACAGTTATATGAGGCATATACGGTAAAGGTTGTCTGTAAAAGGAACTAAAATTAACCGTAATTTTATTTTTAACAGCCTCAGCTAAATTATTAAGCTTGTTATTAACAACAACACCAAGAGAAATTGCAAAAGGGCTATATCCTAAATCACCACTGTTCCAATCATCCTCAAAAGTATAATTTTTTGCACCCACATAAAAAGGAGAAAAATTCTGCACAACACTGGCTATTTTTTCACAATATTTTTCTTCCGAATCCTTGTCTAGCCATAGACCGTCTCCTATTGTAATATGAGGTTTCCATAGGTCTAAACATGCCCGCGATCCGGTAATCCTAAACAATTTCTTTTGAATCAGTATAACTTTTTGAATTAATTTCTCATTTAAATAAATTACTTGGGAATATTTTTCCATGATATAGTTTGAACAAGACAATTAATAAAGTAAAACTTTTTTGGACAAATTTAACAACTGCGGCTCTGTAGAAATGCTTTATAAATAGGGCTAAATAGGAGTTTGCACTCCTATTTAGTATGACCCCTACAACTACAATACCCGGAATAAAAGTTAATACTTTCTACCAGCTTGTTGAACAACTCGGTATACAAACAGGATTGAAAAACACCAACAGTTGGTTCTCAAAGAAAATGTATG
>DAOWAC010000070.1 GCA_030634785.1 Chloroflexota bacterium
AATTAGCAGGAATTGTGTTAGAAGTGGACAGCGAAACAGGAACCATAGGAATTCAGGGAAAGGAAAATGCCGCAAATTTTTACGACTCTGTAAGTGTTATAAAAGCAATTGGCAGAGGATTTTCTCCAGAAGCAGCTTTTTCATTATTTGACGAAAATACATTGCTTGAAATAATAAAAATAAGCGATATTGTTGGAGGAAGCGAAAAAGCAATTCACACCAAAAAAGCAAGAATTATAGGAACAGAAGGAAGAGCAAGAGAAGCCATTGAAAATGCAACCGATGCAAAAATTTCAGTTTTTGGAAAAACAATTGCAATAATTGGAAAATATGAAGATGTAGAGCTTGCAAGAAAAACAATTGAAATGCTTTTACAAGGAGCACAGCACAAAAAAGCAATGGATTTTTTAAGAAAAGAAAAAGCAGGAATAGAAAAATTTACAATTTAAAAAATAGGAAAAAAATTACAATTTGAGAAAATTGAAAAAAAATTTACAAACTAGGTTTTTATTATGGCTGAAAAAAAAGAAGTCGAACCAACAATAATTGACGCAGAACATCTTGCAAAAGAATTCAAAGAACACTCTGTTGCAGAATTCTTTAAGAAAAACAAACAAATGCTCGGCCTATATGGAAAGGTAAGAACACTTACAACAGTAATTCACGAATATGTTACAAACAGCCTTGACGCATGTGAAGAAGCAAACATTTTACCAGACATAACAGTAAAAATTTCAGAAATTGCAACCGAATATTATGAAATAGAAGTAAAAGACAACGGACCAGGCTTAACAAAAGAAACTGTTGGAAAAGCACTAGGACAACTTCTTGCAGGAACAAAATTCCACAGAATGATTCAGTCAAGAGGACAACAGGGAATTGGTTCAAGCGGATGTACAATGCTTGCTCAAACAACAACAGGAAAACCATGCAAAGTAATTACCGGAACAGGAAAAGGAAAACCAATAAGCCTTGAACTAAGCATTGATCCAAAACACAATTTGCCAAAAATAGCAAACATGAAAGAAATTGACAGAGACTTCAGAGGACTCGCAGTACAGGCAAAATTCAAAGGCGTATTGTATAGAGATTCAGAACAAGGACCATTAGAATACCTTAGAAGAACAGCAATTGCAAACCCTCACGCTCAAATAAAATTTACAGACCCAACAGGACAAAAATTTGTTTTTAAAAGAAGTGCTGTAAAAGTTCCAAAGCCACCAATTGCAGTAAAACCCCACCCAAAAGGAGTAACAGTTGACGAAATTGTAACACTATCAAAATACAGCGATGCAAGAAAAGTAAGCAGCTTTTTAAGAAGCGATTTTGACAGAATGGGACAAAAAAGCCTTGAAGAAATTACCAAAAAAGTTTCATTCGACATGAACAAAGATCCAAAACAACTAAGATGGGACGAAGCAGAAGAAATAGTAAAAGCATTTAAAGAAATTAATTTTATTGCACCAAGCTCTGACGCCCTAAGACCAATTGGAGAAGAAAGAATTACAAAAAGTCTGCAAAACATTGTAGACCCTGAATTCATGCACGTGCTTACAAGAAAACCACAGGTTTATTCAGGAGGCTTTCCATTCCAGGTAGAAGTTTCAATAGCATACGGAGGAAAAGCAGGAAGAACAATTAGCGGAGGGTCTGATGGTCCGCAAAAAAGACTTGAAATAATGAGATTTGCAAATCGTTCACCATTACTTTTTGACGCAGGAAACTGTGCAATTACAAAAGCAGTTCACAGCATCGAATGGAAAAGATACGACATAAAAGACATTGACAATGCACCAGTAACAGTACTGGTGAATTTTATTTCAGTATATATTCCTTACACAGGAGCAGGAAAACAAGCAATTGCTGACGAGGAAGATGTAATTGAAGAAATAAGACTTGCACTAATGCAGTCAGGAAGAAAAGCAGGAAGATATATTTCAGGAAAAAGAAAAGAAGCAGAAAGATTAATGAAAAGAGAACTGTTCTACAAATATATTCCAGAAATTGTTACAGCATTAAATGCAATTACAAAAACCGACAAAGACATACTGGACAAAAAACTCAGAAAAATGGTTTTGTTAAAATTAAAACTTGACGATGAAAAAGAAGCAAAAGAAAACGGCGAAAACAAAAAAGACGAAGGAATAGAAGTAGCCAAAAAAGAAAACGCCCATTCAAAAGATGAGCCTGAAAAAACAGAAAAGGAAACAAAAAAAGAAAAACCTGAACCAAAAAAAGAAGACCACAAAAAGAAAACAAAGGCTAAGAGTAATAAAAAATAAAAAGGTGACTTTGAAATGACAGAAAAGAAAGCAAAAACAACTAAGGTTTCAAGAGAAAAAGAAACACCAAAGCAAATTGCCACAAAAATAGACAACATGGCAAAAGGCATTGTTACAGAAATCAAAAAAGGAATTGACCCTGAATTTACTACACAGCAAAGAGGAAGAAGCAATGTTGAATTTGACGAAAAGAAAGGCTTATTGAGATTGGGAGAAAAAAGAACCACAAGAAATTTTTTAAATGTAGGACATGCAAAAAAGTTTATGCAAACAATGCTTGTTTCAGCAAAAGCCTACGATTACTTAAAACACAACAAAACAGCTTCAATCAGAGAAATTTATTACGAATTAAAACACACAGTGCCAAACACAAAAGAAAACACTTTTGAAGACCAGACCGAATCAGACTCATGCATTGTAGACCTAGAACACAGTGTTAACACAATCAGAGAAAAATTAAATTTGCACGCAAATCCAAAAGGAACACTTTACGGCGATGTGGTCTTAAAAGACAAAGTACACCACAACGATAAATTCAACTGCGGAAAGTTGGGAAGAGGCGGTTGGAGTATTATGTCAAGACTCGAACCAGAAGAAATTGAAATCGTTTCATGCAATGCAAAATATATTTTAGTAATAGAAACAGCAGCAATGTATGAAAGACTTGTAGAGGAAAGGTTTCCACAAAAAAACAAATGTGTCCTAATAGGAACAGGTGGACAGGCAGCCAGAGGAACAAGAAGACTAATTCACAGACTACACAAGGAAAAAAATCTTCCAGTATTAGTATTCACTGATGGTGACCCCTATGGTTGGTATATTTACAGCGTAATAAAACAGGGTTCAATGGCTTTAGCAGCTCACTCTCCATTTATGGCTTGTCCTGAAGCAAAATACATCGGAATGACTCTTGACGACATTGAAACATACAAACTACAAAATGTTACAGAAAGAATGAAGGACGGAGACATCAAAAGAGCAAAAGAAATGATGGAATACCCTTGGTTCCAAAACAAAGAATGGCAAGCACAGTTAAAAAAAGCATTAAAAGAAAAAGTCAGAATAGAACAACAGGCATTAGCAAACAAATCACTTGAATTTGTTGCAACAGAATACCTACCAACAAAAATCAAAAACAAAGACTTTTTACCGTAAGACTTGCATTTAACAGAATTATTTTTTAAGATTTGAGTAATGCATGCAAACACAACCTTTTGGAAGCCAATTTACTAGTTCAAGTTTTTTTTCCTGTATTTCTTTTAGAGAATGTTTCCTTATACTCATTCCAATATCAAGCTCAGGAGCATTACTGTAGCATACTTTTGCGTTTCCGGTTGAGCCTATGACAAGATGGTAACGAAGCCTAATGCCGCAAGCCTTCTTAAAGCCAAAGTGAGCTGCAGAGTATTCTGGCTTAAAACCAAACTCTTCAGAATCAATCTTTGCTAATTCAGCAAGCAACGAACCAATTTCTTTTTCAGACGGAATAATTTCCAGATTGTTTTTGGCATAACCTTCAATCATCAGACGCTCAAAGTGCACAAATAAACCATGCCTGCGGCCAAGCCTAAGAATTTCAGGCAGTTCACCAATATTTTGTTTTAGCATAACTGCCTGAATGCCAGCCCTTGAAGGAATTGTTCTGTGATAACCGTGTTTGAGAAGCTGCACAAGCCCGTGTGGCAAAAATTCCTTGTTATATTCTGCAAATTTTGCTTCCTTTAGTCCGGCTATCTTGGCATAGTTTTCTGGTTTAAGTGAATGCACTTTTGTTTGAATTGAAACACCTTTCTTAAGCCAATCTTTTGCAATTTTATCAGAAAGCAAGGAACCATTGGTTGCCATCACAACCCATATGCCAACACTGTTAGCATAGTCTATGAGGCCTTCAATGCCTTTGTGCATTAATGGCTCACCACTTTCTGCAATATACCAAGTTTTGGCACCCATCTTTGCAGCATCTTAAGTGCTTTTTTTATTTTATTATTACTTAATTCGCTTTGAAGAGCCTTGCCTGCTTCTGCAAAGCAATACAAGCAACTGTAATTGCAAAGCCCTGTTGTACCGATGCCTACTTGCAAAATACTTTTGTTTTTGAGCGATTGTTTAATTTCTTCTTGGCTAAAATTAAAGCCCTTTATAACAGTAGCCTCTTTCAAGTTTTGATTCAGCCTATGCATACTATAAAAAAAACCGACGACAAAAAGATAAAGGTTTTGAAAAAAACTTTATCACATAGCCTTTTTCTTATAGCCAACAACTTTTTTCAAATAATCAACTATTTCAGGATTCTGCAAAGTTGTTGCATCTCCAAGTTTTTCATTAACAAGCATGCTTCTAAGAAAACGTCTCATAATTTTTCCACTTCTTGTCTTTGGCAAACCCTTTACAAAATAAATCACATGAGGTTTTGCAGTTGGACCAATTTCCTTTCGCACAATTGCAACAACAGACTTTTTCTCTTCTGCACTTGGTTCAACACCAGGCTTTAAGACAACAAATGCTACAGGCACACTACCCCTGATTTCATCAGGCATTGGCACAACAGCTGATTCAATGACATTATAATGAGAAGTTATTGCATCTTCTACCTCCGCACTTGAAAGCCTGTGTCCGGCAACCTTCATAACATCATCAACCCTCCCAGTAATACGAATGTTTTCCTTATCATACCATTTTGCTCCATCAGCAGTGAAATAAGTTTCATTACCATATTCACTCCAATAAGTATCAATGTATTTTTTTTCATTATTCCAAAGACCTCTCAAAAGCCCTGGAGCAAAAGGCGGTTTGAATACAAGATAACCTGTTTTACCTTTTTTAACAGGCTTTCCCATATCATCAAAAATTTCTGCAGTTCCGCCAGGAAAAACTCTTCCTGCAACAGTAGGAATAAAAGGACCAACTCCAGGCAATGCATTAACCAATGTACCACCTGTTTCAGTCTGCCACCAAGTGTCAATAACAGGACATCTTGCACCACCAACAGTTTTGAAATACCACATCCATGCATCAACATCAATCGGTTCTCCAACAGTTCCCAAAATTTTAAGACTTGAAAGATTATGCTTTGTAATCCATTCATCGCCCATCTTTTTAAACATTCTAATCGCAGTTGGTGCAGTGTAAAAAACGTTTATTTTATATTTTTCAACAATTGACCAAAAACGACCCCAGTCAGGATAATCAGGACCGCCTTCATATTCTACCATTGTTACACCCAAGGAAAGTGGACCATAACAGCCATAAGTGTGACCAGTAACCCATCCAATATCAGCAGTGCACCAAAAAATGTCACCCTCATGCAAATCAAAATCAAGCTTTGTAGTCCAATAAGCCTGTGTCAAATAACCAGCAGTGTCGTGAATTATTCCCTTTGGTTTTCCGGTTGTACCAGAAGAATACAAAA
This sequence comes from Chloroflexota bacterium, assembly GCA_030634785.1. GTDB lineage: Archaea > Iainarchaeota > Iainarchaeia > Iainarchaeales > JAFCCL01. The sequence continues at coordinate 5,692 of DAOWAC010000070.1, forward strand.
GGAAAAGAACATCATTTGCGTCCATTTGCTCTGGTTCACAGTCACTGCTTTCTTTTTCAACAATCTTATCATACCATATATCTTTTCCTTTATTCAAAGAAATTTTATTACCAGCCCTTTTTACAATAACAACATGTTCAACACTTGGAGAAACAGCAGCTAAATCAGATTGCTTTTTCAA
>DAOWAC010000103.1 GCA_030634785.1 Chloroflexota bacterium
CCTTTCTTCTTTTGGCTGCTTGCTTTTCCATATCGCTTTTAGTTTTGCTTATAAAAGGCGAACACTTTGTTCGCATAAGAATGCTTTTGCCTGTTATTCCATTGCTTGGTATTGCATTCTGTAATGGTTTTGTAGAAATTAAAAAGCTTAACTGGAAAAGATTTTTTACATTCCTTTTCCTTCTTTTAACATTTTACTCTATTGCATTTTCAGGCATTTATGCAATGCATTTCTATACTGATTATAACAATCATGTTCCTTTGTATGAGTTTATCAAAGACCTTCCTGATGAAAGCAAAATTATAATTCATGGAAACAAGACAAGACAGATTGAGTTTATTGCAGACAAAGAAGCAGTTTCTTCGTCATATTTTTCCGGACTTGAGTCAGAAGAATTTTATTCAAAGCTGAATGAATCTGGAATAACTCATTTGGCTTCAACTTGTTATAAAAATCCATGGAATAAAGATGTTTTGGACGAGCTTGAAAGTCAGGGAAATTTAGTAAGTGTTTTTTCAGACGATTGTTCAAATTTATATGGAGTAACTAGGTGATTTTTTGGGCAAGGATCTTTCATTGATTGCAAAGGGTGCTGGATTTTACTTTGCAGGATTTGCCGTAAGCAAAGTTTTGGCATATCTTTATCGTGTACTGGTTGCACGAGGTCTTGGTCCTGAAGCATTTGGTGTTTTTTCAATTGGAGTTAGTGTTATTGGAATTTTAACTATCTTTGCTGCTTTTGGACTTTATCAGGGTATTATGCATTTTGTTGCAAGATACAATACTTTGGAAAAGGATGAAAATGCAAGAGGTGTAATAAGATTTGCATTAAAAATTCAGCTGGTTTTGTCAATAGTTCTTGCAATTGGATTGTTTTTTTCATCTGACTGGCTTGCTGTTACATTTTTTCATAATCATGAACTTACATATGTTTTGAAATTGTTTTCAATTACTTTACCTTTCTTTACTCTTACCTCTAGTTTAATGATTGTAACTGTGGCGTTCAAAAAAATAGAGTACAAAATTTTAATCAGAAATGTGTTTGAAAATATTGCAAAAATTGGATTTACAGCAATCTTGCTTTTCCTTGGCTTTGGGCTTTTTGGAGCAGTTGTTGGAATTGTATTAAGCATTATTACTGCATTTGTTTTGTCTCTTTATTTTGTTCAAAAAAAGGTTTTTCCAATATTTGGCTCTGGGTTAAAACATTGCAATAATATGAAAGAGGTTTTGGGATATAGCTGGCCATTGCTTGCTGTTGGATTTTTTAGTATTTTAATGAGTTCAATTGACATAGTAATGCTTGGTCATCTTAGTCAGGCTTATGATGCAGGAATTTACAATGTTGCAATGCCAACAGCAAACCTTCTTTCGATAGCGCCGTTTGCTTTTGGTTCGCTTTTTTTACCTATAATAACAGGGCTTTATGCACAAAAAAAGATGGAGGAAATGAAAAAAATGTTCAAGGTTGTGTCAAGGTGGATTTTTTCAATAATTTTTCCATGTCTTCTTTTTACAGTTCTTTTTTCAACACAGATTTTGTCCGTAATGTTTGGTCCTGTTTATGCACAGGGAGCAGGTGCAATGGCAATTCTTGCAGTTGGTGTTTTTGCAGTTAGCTTTTTTGGTCCTGTTGATTCAATTCTTGAAAGTACAAAAAAGACAAAGATTATTTTCTTCAATACTGCTGTATGCGGAATCCTTAATATTTTTCTAAACCTTTGGCTTATCCCATTGTTTGAAGTCAGCGGGAATGCTATCCTTGGAGCTGCTCTTGCAACAACCATTTCGTTAGTGTTATGGAATCTTATGGGCTTTTTGGAAGTGTTTATTTTCACAAGACTTCATCCTTACAGCAGAGCATATCTTGTTCCGGCATTTACTGCTTGTATTTCAATAGTTTTGTTTTTTGTCCTGAAAACTTATTTGCCAGCCATTGACTTGTTTGTTTTCCCACTAAACTTTGTTGTTTTGGCAATTTTTGGTCTAAGCTTTCTTTGTTTTTACGGTTTGCTTTTCGTGGTCTTCAGAGGATTGCAATCTGATGATTTGGATATTTTAAGAGCTATTGAGAAGAAGTCTGGTATAAGAGTAAATTTTGTGCGAAACTTTGTAAAGAGATTTATTTAATGACGGCACTTATTTAATGCTGACATTTATTTAATGCTAACAAACTTGCAGAAGTTTAGAAAACGTTTACTTCTTTCAAAAGAGCTTTTATTTCTTCTTTTGTAAGAATGTGTCCTGTTTTTGAATCATAACTGCATTCTTTGTTCACTGCTTTAGTGTTTGTTTCGTTAATTTTGCCTGCTTTATCTTTTGTTTCATGAATTATTCCAATAAGTCTTTCCATTGAGTGAATTGTAAACATTTTGTCAGATTCTTCCATGCTTTTGCATTCATTTGGAGTCATTAGTTCTTCAAAGAGCTTTTCTCCAAATCGCATTCCAATCATTTTTCTTTTAATTTCTTTTGGCTCAAATCCATATTTTGGTGCAAGTTCTTCAACCATTACATCTGCAAGGTCCTGAATTTTCATTATTGGCATTTTTAGGATAAATATGTCTCCGCCCCTTGCTTTTCTTGTTGCTTCTAATACCAATTCAATTGCTTTTGGAATGCTCATCACAAAACGTGTCATTCCGTTATCGGTAATTGTTACTGGTCCACCTTTTTTAATTTGCTTTTTTAGAATTGGAATAATTGAACCGTTTGAATCCAAAACATTTCCAAATCTAACGCATGAGAAAACAGTTTTTCTTTTTCCTTTGTAGCTGTTTGCTGAAATTGTCAGTCTTTCTCCAAGAAGTTTTGTTGCGCCCATAACATTTACTGGATTAACTGCTTTGTCTGTGCTGATTGTAATCATTTTTTCTACTCTGGCATGTAATGCTGCGTCAATTACGTTTTGTGTGCCAATAATATTTGTTTTAACTGCTTCAAATGGATTGTATTCGCATAATGGAACTTGTTTCAGAGCTGCAGCGTGGAAAACAATGTCAATGTCTTCCATTGCCATTATTATTCTGTCCTTGTCTCTAATGTCTCCGATTAGAAAAGCTACCTGGTCAGGCAAACCAATTTGGTGTTTTAATTCAAACTGCCCGTTTTCGTTTATGTCAAGGCATCGTAGACTTGCTGGCTCAAATTTTAAAATGTTTCTTAGAATCTCGCTTCCTATTGAACCGGCACTGCCTGTAATTAGAATCTTTTTTCCTTTAAAAAATTTCTTATTTTCTTGTTCCATACTTTACACCTTCCTAAAAAAACTTTTAATACTATCAGCTACAATTGAAATCTCTTTTTTTAACATTCCTGGATAAAATGGCAAAGAAAGTACCTGGCAGGATAATTTCTCTGTAAATGGCAACATTCCTTCTTTGCAGCCAAATTTTTGTCTGTAAACTGTCTTTAAATGCACTGGAGCAAAGTAAACCTTTGTCATTATTCCCTTGCCTTTAAGATATTTTTGCAGTTTGTCTCTTTTCTCGTCTTTTACTTCAATTGTGTACAGCTGGTAAACGTTTTTGCTTCCTGCCTGTTCTTTTTGAATTTTAATGCCTTCAATTCCTGCTAGTTTTTCATTATAGTAAGCAGCATTTTTTCTTCGCATTTCAATAAGTTTGTTTATTTTTTCAAG
>DAOWAC010000137.1 GCA_030634785.1 Chloroflexota bacterium
AGGAAGAGGAAGAAGCATGGAAAAATTTGTAAAGGGAGATATTGTAGTAATTCCATTTCCTTTCTCTGATTTAAGCAAGACAAAAAGAAGACCTGCAATGGTTTTGACAAATTTGCAGGGAGACGACCTAATTCTCTGCCAGATTACAAGTAAGAACACAAGCGACAGTTATTGCATTCAACTTTCTGAAAAAGAATTTAAGAAAGGAACATTGAAACAAGACAGCAATATAAGACCAAACAAAATCTTTACGGCAGACAATTCAATCATTGATTACAAAATCGGTTCCTTGAAAGAAAGCAAAACAAAACAGGTAATTGAAAAAGTTTGCTCTGTAATCAGAAGCTAAATTGTCTTTTGTCACACTTTTGATCCGATTGAGTGGAATGATTTTTAAGAATTATGAAGCAAAATTATTGGTGGTTGAATGAATGTTGAAGGAAAGCACTATAGGACAATTTGGGTAAAAGACAAGGATGATAAGGTCGTTCAGATTATTGATCAAAGGGCTTTGCCGCATAAATTTGTAATAGAGGATTTAAAAACAGTTGATGATGTTGCAGTAGCAATTAAGGAAATGCATGTTCGTGGAGCAGGTTTGATTGGAGCAACTGCTGGCTTTGGAATGTATATTGCTGCATTGGAAGCACCAGAAGAAAGTTTTAATGAAGCTGTTAAGGCATCTGGAGAAAAACTAAAGGCAACAAGACCAACTGCAGTAAACCTTGCAGGGGGTGTCGAACGACAGCTTAAGGCAATGGAGAAAGGCAAGGGAAAGGAAGAAAAGGTAAAGATTGCTTTTGAAGAAGCTAAAAAGATTGCTGATGAAGATTCGGAATTTTGCAAAAGGCTTGGAGAGCATGGTCTTAAAATAATTGAAGAACTTTCAAAGAAAAAGAAAGGTGAAACAGTTAACATTTTGACACACTGTAATGCAGGATGGCTTGCTTTTGTAGATTATGGTTCTGCAACTGCTCCAATTTATGCCGCTTTTGACAAAGGCATTAAAGTTCATGTTTGGGTTGATGAAACAAGGCCAAGAAATCAAGGAGCACGTTTAACTGCCTGGGAACTTGGACAGCATGGTGTTCAGCATACAATTATTCCTGACAATGTTGGCGGTCATTTAATGCAGCATGATTTGGTTGATATGTGTATAGTGGGTGCGGACAGAACTACTTTTACTGGCGATGTTGCAAACAAGATTGGAACTTATTTGAAAGCACTTGCTGCAAAGGACAATAATGTGCCTTTTTATGTTGCCTTACCGTCCTCAAGTTTTGACTGGACTATGAGAGATGGAGTTAAGGAAATTCCAGTAGAGCAAAGGGATGGCGAAGAAGTAAAGTATATTCAGGGAATGTGCAATGGCGAGTTAAAGAAAGTTTTGCTTACGCCTGAAAAAAGTCCTGCTGCAAACTATGGTTTTGATGTTACTCCTGCAAGGCTTGTAACAGGTCTTATTTGTGAAAGAGGAATCTGCAAGGCAAATGAAAAAAGCATTTTGAAACTATTTCCGGAAAAAAAAGTGAATCTGATGACTGAAGAAGGTTATGTAAAGTTTAATTGTGACTGGATTAAAGCAAAACCTGTTTCTGAAAGTGATTTAATTGAAATAAATTCTTGGCGTGACAAAATGTTCCAGTGTGGATTGATTGGAATGTTTGAAAACGGAATTGGTTTTGGAAATATTAGTGTAAGAGGTCCTGAAAAAAACCAGTTTATTATTTCTGGCACGGCAACAGGAGGAATTGCTCCATTAGAAGCTGAACATTATACTGTTGTAACAGATTATGATATTGAAAAAAACTGGGTTGAATGCAAAGGACCAATTAAGGCTTCTTCAGAATCAATGACTCATGCGATAATTTATCAATCTGATGAGAGTATTAATGGAGTAATTCATGTTCACAACCTTGATTTTTGGAAAAGACTGCTGGAAAAAGTGCCAACTACAAAAAAAGCTGCAAAATATGGAACTCCTGAAATGGCAGAAGAAGTAATCAGATTGTTTAAGAAAACAGATGTTAAAAAGAAGAAAATACTTGTAATGGCAGGACATGAAGAAGGTGTAATATCTTTTGGAAAAGACCTTAACGAAGCAGGTCAAATATTATTGAAATATTTTGAGAAAGCCAAACCAATAGTTTAATATTTCTCAAAGCCTTTAAATTATAGGTGTTGGGGCAATGCATCCAGGAGTTAAAAGTGCGTTAGAGATTTCCTTGAATGATTTGAGACATTGCTATACAAATAAGGGAATTGTTGCTGGAAGAAAAAGCAAGAGATTTAATCAATACTGGGCAAGACACAGCTTTTTTGCATCAGCTGGTGCACTTGCTTTAGGAGATGAACCACAAGTTAGACAAAACCTTGAACTATTTGTTTCATTGCAAAAAAAATCAGGTGTGATTCCAAACCAAATAAGTCTTGACTTAAAACCAAGATACAAGCTCTTAGCAGGTTCGGTAATTGATTCAACTGCATTGTTTGTTATTTCTCTTGCAGAATATGTCAAAAAAACAAAAGACAAAGCCTTTGCCACAAA
>DAOWAC010000074.1 GCA_030634785.1 Chloroflexota bacterium
AACAGGAGAACACCTGCTTTCAGGAATGGGAGAACTGCATTTGGACGTAACCCAATACAGGATTGAATCAGATCACAAAATCCCAATAACAGTAAGTCCTCCAATTGTTGTTTACAGAGAAACCATTTTGAAAGAAAGCCCTACATTGGAAGGAAAAAGCCCTAACAGACACAACAAGTTCAAAATGAAGGCAACCCCTATTCCAAAGGAACAGCTTGAAAAGATTATTGAGTCAAAAATTAACGGCAAAATAAAGCCAAAAGACAAAGAAATGATTGCAAAGTTTGAAGAAATGGGCTTTGGACGTGACACTTCAAGACGTATTTGGGCAATTCATAATAATTGTATTCTTGCAGATATGACAAGAGGAATTGTTGCATTGCACGAAATTAGAGAGCTTGTAATACAGGCATTTAATGACGCAATGGACCAGGGTCCTTTGGCAAAAGAAAAATGCTTTGGCATAATGATTGAGCTTGAAGACGCTACATTGCACGAAGATGCAATTCACAGAGGACCAGCACAGGTTTTACCAGCTGTTACAAGAACATGTTATGCATGTATGTTAAGTGCTGATGCAGTTATTTTTGAACCAAAACAGACATTGTTTATTTCATGCCCACAGGATTACATGGGTAGTGTTTCCAAAGAATTGGGTCAGAGAAGGACTCAGATTACTGAAATGAAACAGGAAGGAGATTCAAGCATTTTCATAGCAAAAGCACCAGTAAAAGAACTTATTGGATTTTCAGCAGCAATTAGAGGAGCTACACAGGGACGTGCCATTTGGACAGCAGAATATTCTGGTTACGAACAATTACCTCGTGAAATGCAAAAACAGATAATTGAAGAAGTCAGAAAAAGAAAAGGCATGGATTTGACTGTTAAAAGCTCACAATTCTTCCTAGAATAATAAACAAAATGCTTTGTTATAAATCACCTTTTAACGCATTAAGAACAGCATTTTTAAAGCTTTTGTAGTAAATAATTGTAATTGAGAGTTAGAGGTTTCCAATTTCTCCCTAAAAGAATTGGTGGCGAATTCAGTTTGGAGGGATATAAAAATGGCTGATAAACCACACGTTAATCTTGTCTTTATTGGACATGTTGACCATGGAAAAAGTACACTGGTTGGAAGACTTTTGTACGACTCAGGCGCTTTGTCTGAACAAGAATACAGAAAACTTGAGGCTGAGGCAAAATCTGTTGGAAAGGGAACTTTTGCGTTTGCTTTTGCAATGGACAACCTTAAAGAAGAAAGAGAAAGGGGAGTAACAATTGACGTTTCCTACAAGAAATTTGAAGGAAAAAAGAACAATTTTACTATAATTGATGCACCAGGCCACAAGGACTTTATCAAAAATATGATTACCGGAACAAGCCAAGCTGACGCCGCTGTTTTGGTTATTGCAGCAAAAGAAGGAGTAATGGCTCAGACAAAAGAGCACGCATTTCTTGCACAAGTAATGGGCTTGAAACAGCTTATTATTGCAGTAAACAAAATGGACGAAGTCAACTATGACGAGGCAAAGTTCAAAGAAGTTCAGGATCAGGCAGGAAAGCTCCTGAAAAGTGTTGGATACAAAGATAATCAGATAACATTCATCCCGGTTTCTGCATGGGTTGGAGACAACGTTGCAAAGAAATCTGAAAAAATGGGATGGTATAAGGAAAAGCCTCTTATAGAAACGTTAGATGATATAATTCCACCAAAACCACCAACAGACAAGCCATTGAGATTGCCTGTTCAGGATGTATACAACATTAAAGGTGTTGGACTAGTACCAGTTGGAAGAGTTGAAACAGGAATTGCAAAGCCAGGTGACAAAATCATTGTTGAACCAACAGGCGCAACAGGTGAAATAAAAACACTTGAAATGCACCACGAACAATTAAAACAGGCTGTTCCTGGAGACAACATTGGTTTCAATGTAAGAGGTCTTGGAAAGGGAGATATTGCAAGAGGCGACGTAATCGGACCAGTAAATGACCCGCCAACAGTTGCAAAGGAATTCGAGGCACAAATTGTTGTCTTGTCACACCCTACAGCAATACCTGTTGGATACACACCAGTATTCCACCTTCACACAGCACAACTTTCATGTAAAATAACAGAAATCATGGAAAAGCTAGATCCTAAAACAGGACAAGTGAAGGAAAAGAATCCTAAATTCCTAAAAACAGGAGATGCAGCAAAGGTAAAAATTGTTCCAACCAAACCTGTTGTTGTGGAAGAATATAAGAAATTTCCACAGCTTGGAAGGTTTGCAATCAGAGACATGGGACAGACTGTTGCAGCAGGAATGGTCACAAAAGTTGTGCCAAGGGAGAAAAAGTAAAACTGGAATACATAAAGTAAATAAAACAGGGAAACAGTGTTTTTACTGTTTTCCTTTTTTTCCATTTTTTTTAAGCAAAGGTGATTATGGATGCAAAAAGCAAGGATTAAACTGACGTCCCCTGATTTCGGGCAGATAACTGAAATTTCTCAAAGAATGGTTGACGTTGCAGAAAGAACAGGCGTAAAGCATTCAGGAATCGTCCCATTACCAACTAAAAAACTAATTGTTCCAACAAGAAAATCACCAAGCGGTGGCGGAACCGAATCTTACGAAAGATGGCAATTAAGAATCCATAAAAGACTAATTGATGTTGAAGCAGATGAAAGAACTCTAAGACGAATAATGAGAGTAGAAATTCCTGAAATTGTTCACGTTGAAATTGAATTAAAAGAATAATTTGAATTAAAAGACAAAAACGGCTTCAAGCCGAAAATGTTTTAAATAACGCAACCCTATTTCTTTTGCGATTCAAAATGCACTACTATATTGGCTCAGACCACGCTGGATTTGGTCTTAAAGAACTTGTTAAAGAAAAGCTCAAAGGAAAATACAAATTTGACGATATAGGATGCTTTTCTGCTACAAGAGTAGATTATGGAATAATTGCAGCAGGACTTGCAAAAAAGGTTGCGGCTGAAAAAGACGCGATGGGAATTCTAATTTGCGGAACAGGAATTGGAATGAGCATGACAGCAAACAAGATTCCAGGAATAAGAGCAGCATTAATTTACGACGGTTTTACTGCAAAAATGGCAAGACAACACAATAATGCAAACATTGCATGTATCGGTGCAAGAAATGTGGCGGCACAAGATGCAATTTCAATTATTGACACCTTTTTGAGAACCGACTTTGCAGGAAAGAAAAAAGGTGGAGAAAGACACAAAAAAAGAGTAAATCAAATAATGGCAATTGAAAAAGAACATTTAAAAGAAGCCCATGTTGAAAAAAAGAATTTAGAACAAAAAGAAACCAAAAAAGGATTTTCGCTGAGAAACCTGTTTAGCGGCAAAAAAAAGGTTTAAATAAAACCCTTTTCTTATTAGATTGTTTTGAATGCATGAATTATTTGAACACAAGGCCGATGTAGGTGTAAAAGGCATAGGAGAAACCAAAGAAGAAGCATTCGCCGAATGTGCAAAGGCAATGTTTTCGATAATGATTGATTTGGAAACACTTGGTTCTGAAAAAAAGTTCAATATTGAAATTGAAACAAACGACCTTGAAAGCCTCTTGGTTGATTTCCTAAATCACTTGCTTTACCTAAGAGATGTGAACGAAGTGCTGTTCAACAAGTTTGACTTATACATAATAAATGATGGGGATGAATGGAAGCTCAACGGAATCTGCTTTGGAGAAAAAATTAATAAGAAAAAACATGACATTAAATCAGATGTTAAAGCCGCAAGCTACCACCAGCTTAAGGTTGAAGAAAAGAATAGGAAATGGATTGCGCAATGTGTTGTGGATGTTTAATTATTGAAATATGTAAAAATGGTGTGTAAAATGGATTTTAAAAAAATTAAAAAAGGTATTTGGGAAATGCCCAAAAAAACAGGAATGAGTGTTCCTGCAAGAATTTTTGCAACAGAAAAGCTTTTTGGAGAAATTGAACAGGGAGCAATACAGCAAATTGTAAATACTGCACAGCTGCCTGGAATTCAAAAAGCTGTTTTGGGAATGCCTGATATACATGTCGGATACGGTTTTCCAATAGGAGGAGTTGCTGCTTTTGATGCAAAAGAAAAAGGAGTAGTAAGCCCTGGCGGAATCGGTTTTGATATTAATTGCGGAGTAAGGCTTATCAGAACAAATTTGATTGCTGAAGAGATTAGACCAAAGCTCCCTAAACTTATGGATTTGTTGTTTGAACTTATTCCTGCAGGAGTTGGACAAAAGGGAAAAATCAGAGTGAAAAAAAATGAGCTTGCAGAAATTTATAGTAAGGGCGCAAAGCACATGGTTGAAAAAGGATTTGGATGGAAAAAAGATTTGGAAAAAATTGAGGAAAAAGGAGAAATGAAAAAAGCAAATTCTGAAAAAGTAAGTGAAAAAGCTTTCAAAAGAGGAATGCCACAGGCAGGAACTTTGGGAGCAGGAAATCATTTTGTTGAAATTCAGGCAGTTGAAAAAATTTTTGATGAAGATACTGCAAAAAGCTTTGGCTTGTTTGAAGGCCAGGCAGTTTTAATGCTGCATTCTGGAAGCAGGGGAACAGGACACCAGATTGCAACAGATTATATTAATGTTATGCAAAAGGCAATGAAAAAATATGATATTAAAGTAAATGACAGGCAGCTTGCATGTGCTCCGATTGAAAGTCAGGAAGGAATTGATTACTTAGAGGCAATGTGGTGCGGCGTAAATTATGCTTTTGCAAACAGACAGGCAATGTCCCACTGGGTAAGAGAAGGTTTTGAACAGATTTTTGGACAGGATGCTGAAAGTCTTGGAATGGAAGTAGTTTATGATATTTGCCACAATGTTGCAAAGTTTGAAAAGCATGTAGTTAACGGAAAGAAAAAGGAGCTTTTGATTCACAGAAAAGGAGCAACAAGAGCAATGCCTGCAGGAAGAGAAGAAAATCCTTCAGTTTATTCAAAAACAGGGCATCCTGCAATAATTCCCGGAAGTATGGGAACAGCATCTTACATTCTTGTTGGAACAGAAACAGGACTTAAAGAAAGTTTTGCTTCGGTGTGTCATGGCGCAGGAAGAACAATGTCAAGACATGAAGCAAGGAGAAAAAAAAGCGGCGCACAGGTTAAGAAAGAGCTTGAGGCAAAAGGAAAAGTCATTAAAGAAAAAAGCAGTGCAGGATTGGCAGAGGAAATGCCTGAAGCATACAAGGATATTGACGAGGTTATTGAAAGTGTTGTCTTGTCAGGAATTGGAAAAAAGATTGCAAGAAATGTACCCCTTGCCGTGATGCTGGGATTCGTAGGCACAGGTGAATAATTCCAAGAAGAACCTGGGATTATCTTTTAATGGGGATAATT
>DAOWAC010000079.1 GCA_030634785.1 Chloroflexota bacterium
GAAGGAAGATGGATTGAAAAAAGAATTGAAAATGTTTCAAAGGTTGAAAACTTTGGTGAACTTGACAAAAGAGAAAGTAAAACCGAAACAATTGAAATAGAACTTAATGAAAACGGATTGTTTAAAACAAGAGTTAGAGCTTCAGGACTTGAAGCAGGTTTTGACGAAAAAATAATACAATTTGAAGCAACAGGCGCAAATACAGGATGTATTGCAAGCTATTGTGAAGAACAAAGAACTGTTGGAAAAAACTGCATTACCAGATGTTATTGTAACAATTGTCTTTTCGGAAGCAACTGCACAGAAAAGCTTCTCCAGGCAGATAATGTTACACTTGGACTAATACCGGAACTTGATTTAGAAAATGCAGAACCAACAGTACTTGGAAGCAATATTGTTGAATTCAAAGTTCCTGAAACATTTTGTCCTTAAATAGTACCAGATAACAGCTGACACTAGCCCTGATGATATTGTCCCATATGACACTAACCCTCATGATACAATCTCTGGTGACTCAGACCCAGTCTCTAATCCAGATGATTTCTCACCAGGCGACATTTTTCCTAGATGATACTATTGCAGAAAATCTGACTTAGAAACTTACCAAAATTAGGCTTTTCCTTTTGCACCAAACAAAACAAGTTTGTGCTCACAAACCTTTTGAGTTAAATCCTGTGCAGACAGTAAAGAATTTCTTGGATCAAAGTCTTTTGGATTCTTTGCATAGAATTCACACAGTCCTGCAGTAAAAGAAAGTCTTAAATCAGTGTCAATATTTATTTTGGAAACACCAAGCTTTATTGCTTTTTTCAAATCAGCTTCTGAAACACCTTTTGCTTTTGAAATTTTTGCACCAAAGCGATTACACTTTTGCACAAGTTCTTTTGGAACAGAAGAAGCTCCATGCAAAACCAATGGAACAGAAACAAGCTCGTTAATTTCTTTCAGCCTTGAAAAATCAAGCTTTGATTTTCCTTTAAATTTGTGAGCACCATGTGAAGTGCCTATTGCAACAGCCAAACTGTCACAATTTGTTTTTTCAACAAAAAATTTTGCTTCTTCAGGATTTGTTAAATGCGAATTGGTTGAACCAAGCCTTTTTAGTGCTCCAAGCTCTGCTTCAACAGAACAACCCTTTCTTTTAGCCATTGAAACAACCTTTTTTGTAATCGCAATATTTTTCTTCAAAGAATACTTGCTTGCATCAACCATAACACTTTTGAAACCAAGATTAATACAACTTTTTATCAGAGGAAGATGTCTGCCATGGTCAAGATGAATACAAACAGGAACTTTTGCACTTTTTTCAAGCTCTTGTACAATTCCAAAAATGTTTTCGAGACCAGCATATCTTATTGTGCTTTCAGTAATCTGAATCATCAAAGGAGATTTTGTTCTTTCAGCTGCCTGAAAAATTGCCTTGCTTACTTCAAGATTGCTTGTATTAAAAGATGGAAGCGCATAACGACCTTTTCTTGCCTTTCTCAATAAGGGTACTGCTTGTTTGAACATTATATCACCTAAAAAACAACCGATTAATATAAATTGCTTCTTTTATATTAATTTATTGGATTTAACATGACTAAAAATATAAACGAATTCCTGAAAAAGAACAAAGTCAAAGAAGGCGACATTGTTGAAATAACTGAAGAAAAAGGCAATGTAATGAAAGGAACAATAATTCCTTCTAAAGAAAACGTTCTTGCACTAAAACTTGAAAACGGCTACAATGTAGGCATTTCATCAGAAAAAATCAAATCCGTAAAAAAAACTGGCGCTGGAAAAACTGTTGGAAAAGCAAAAACTGTTGAAATAAAAAAGAAACCTGGCTTGCCAACAATAAGTATTTTGCACACAGGAGGCACAATTGCTTCAAGAGTTGATTACAAAACAGGTGGAGCTTATGCAGCATTTGGAGCAGAAGATTTGTTTACCATGTTTCCGGAACTTGAAAAAATAGCAAATTTTAATTCAAGACTTGTAACAAATATTATGAGTGAAGATATTAGATTTAAAGATTATCAAACTATTGCAAAAGCAATTACTGAAGAAATAAAAAAAGGAGTAAAAGGAATAATTATCGGACATGGAACAGACACTCTTGCAGTAACAGCAACAGCTCTTGCATTCATGTTTGAAAACATCCCTATTCCTGTATTGGTTGTTGGATCACAAAGAAGCAGTGACAGAGGAAGTTCGGATGCTGCAATGAATTTAACCTGTGCAGCAAACTTTATTGCAAAATCCGATTTTGCAGGAGTTGCAATCTGCCTACACCACCATGAGTCTGATACAGAATGTGCAATTTTGCCTGCATGTAAGACAAGAAAACTTCATACAAGCAGACGAGACGCATTCAAAGCAGTAAATGATACTCCAATCACATTGGTTGAATACAAAACAGCAAACATTAAATTTTTGAAAAAAAATTATGAGAAAGCTGATAAAAACAAGAAGTTTTCATTAAAAGACAAGTTTGAAGAAAAAGTAGGACTGCTTAAAACACATGTAAACATACAACCAGAAGTATTTGAATTTTTTCAAAAAAACAAATATGAAGGATTTGTATTGGAAGCAACAGGAATCGGTCAGGCTCCAACAAACACAAAAGAACATGAAAAAAATTATGAAACATTAAAAAAATTTATAAAAGGCGGAGGAATTATTGCATTAACCTCGCAATGTATCTTTGGAAGGGTTCACCCTACTATTTATACAAACTGTAGAAGACTTGCAAGCATAGGAGTAATTTTTTGTGAAGATATGCTTACAGAAACTGCTTTTATTAAACTTGCATGGCTTTTGGGAAATTACAACAAAGAAGAAACAAAAAAACTAATGACAAAAAACATGCGCGGAGAAATAAGCGCTTGTACTGAAATTGACAACGGTGAAATAAAATAATAAAATAACTACTGTTTTTTTTTAGAACCCATAAGTTGTTGCCAAAGCAATATTGTGTGCGTGATCACTTACTCTTTCAAGATTCCTAATTAGTTCTGCAAATACAACACTTGTTTTCGCACTGCATTTCTTACTATTCATTCTCTCAAAGTTATTTTGTTCAAACTGTTTCTGTAATCTGTCAAGTTCTTCTTCAAGATTGGAAACTTTTTCAGCCATTTTTGGATTTCCAGAAACCATAACACTCAGAGACTTATTAAAGCAATCTCTGCTTTTTCTGGACATTATATTAAATTCACGCATAGCAGAAGCTGAAAGAACAAGTTTTTCTCTAACCTTTCTTTCAGCAAGTTCAGCAATGTTATTTGCATGATCTGAAACCCTTTCAATATCAGAAATAGCATGAACCAAAGCAGCAACCTTTTTTGAATGCTTTTTACTTAATTCTTGTCTTGTTATTTTTACAAGAAAGGCTTCAATCAAATTATCAAGCTCATCAACTGCTTCTTCTCTTTTGTCAACAACTTTTACAAGCACTAAATCATTTGTTTGAAATGCTTTAATTGCATCGTCAAGAGCTGCTAAAGCCATTCTGCCCATTCTTTCAACCTCTTTTTCAGCAAGACTTATTGCAATAGCAGGAGTATTCAAAGTTCGCTTATCCAAAAACTTTATACCTCCATCAATTTTGATTTCTTTACCAGGCAACAACTTTTTGACAATCAAAACAAGAACTGCAACAAATGGCAGCATTATGACAACCATTGAAACATTAAAAATAAGGTGAGCATTTGCAATCTGCCTTGGAACATTTGCAGCAGTCAAAGTAACAAATGAAACAAATGGCGAAAATATTAGCAAAAAGATAACTGCACCTGTTAAATTAAAAATTACGTGACTTAAAGCAGCTCTCTTACTTGTCAATGTTGCACCAAGAGAAGCAAGAACAACAGTTGCACAGGTCCCAATATTTGCACCAATAATTATAGCAATTGCTCCAGGTAAATCAAGAAGCTGTTCTGAAGCCATTGCAATTACAAGACCAGTTGTAGCACTGCTGCTTTGAATTAATGCAGTAAACACAGCACCTGCAGCTACTCCAAATAAAGGAATCTGACCAAACTCAGCAAGTAAAGCAAGAGCCATTGGATCAGTTCTCAGTGGCTTTACTCCAAGACTCATTGTAGTCATTCCAAGGAAAAGAAGACCAAAGCCCATGATTATTTGACCAATATATCTATGCGAGGGTCTTTTGCAAACAGTACTTAGTGCAAATCCTATTGCAATTATTGGCAAAGAAAAAGTACCTATTTTGAAAGCAACAAGCTGTGCAGTGATAGTTGTTCCAATATTTGCACCCATTATCACAGGAATAGACTGACCTAATGAAATCAAACCTGCATTAATCAACCCAACAAGAGTAACTGTTGTAATGCTACTGCTTTGAACAATTGCTGTTACTATAGCACCAACACCAACACCTTTTAGTTTGTTATTTGTGAGTTTTTCAATCCAATCCCTAAGCTTGTCACCGGCAGCCTTCTGCAAACCAGTGCTTAACAATGTCATCCCATACAAAAACAGGGCAAGTCCTCCGACAAGACCAAAAACAATAGTAATAACGTCCACTGGAAACCCACCACTTAAATAGAGTGGAAAGGAAAGTGCTTAAAAAACTAGGTGACTAAATTAATGACATGGACAAAATTCCTTTAGAAAAAGCAGCCAGACTAATTTATCCAAGAATTACTGTTTTGGTTACAACAAAAAGCAAAGAAGGTAAAGCAAATGCTGCCCCATACAGCTGGATTGCCCCTGTTTCATTCAGGCCACCAATGCTTTATTTAGGAATCCAGCACAGGAAAACACTTACAATAAAGAATATTCGGGAAACAAAAGAATTTGTTGTAAACATTGTTACAAAAAACTGGGCTGCAAAAGCTATCGCATGCGAAGCCAAAATTGAGAACAAGGTTGAAAAAAGTGGAATAACCTTAAGGGAAAGCAAAGTGGTAAAGGCACAAAGCGTTAAAGAGGCAAAAATTGTGCTTGAATGTAAACTGCATGAAATAATTGAAACAGATAAGGCAGACCATTTTCTTGTAATCGGAAAAATAGTTCATGCTGAAAAAGATTCAGAACTGAAAGACAAAGAAATTGTAATGCATTATTCAGGAGCAAACTTTGCAGGCTCTGGAGAAAAATATGAGGTTGAAAGAAAAAAATGAAAATACTTGCAATTAA
>DAOWAC010000167.1 GCA_030634785.1 Chloroflexota bacterium
GAAAAATAAAACCTGACTGGATTATTACATACCCTCCATTTGGTTTAGCTTTAGCCTATGCTTTTGCAAGAGAAAACAGAGCTAAATTTGGTTATGTAAATACAAAAACGAATGTATGCAATTTTGATATTAAGAATGGTGATAAAGTTATCGTTGTAGTGGACGATATTTATTCAGGTGAAAGTTTAAAGAAAACAATTAATATTATAAATGAGATGAATGCTAAAGTCGAATCTCCAATATTTACAATTGGCAATTTTTTCGGAACTAAAAAATTATTGGGTTTAGATGTTTTTTCGGTAATATCAGAAAAAGGAAATTTGTATCCCAAGGATAATTGCCCTATGTGTAAATCAGGATCAAAAGCTGTTTTACCAAGACCGAATTGGAATAGTCTAATGAAAAAGTAACAAAATTGCCCTTAGATGTTTTAATTAACAAGGTCTAGAAAAAGCACTTATTACTTCTTTTCAAGCAATGATTTTGCAATTTCTCCAAAAGCAGGTCTTGTAATTAGAACACCTACTAGGACACCTATTACAGTAGTAATTGCAAATCCTACAAGTCTTCCCAGTCCAAATCCAATTAGAATGATTGGAAGCATTGCAGCAATTGTTGTAGAAGCAGCAGCCATTATTATGAAAAAGGCCCTTTGAGCTCTTGCCAAAAGACTTCCAGCATGCTCTTTCACACCACGCCTCAACTCGTCAGTAATTATAATCTGGTGATCAACACCTGTTCCAACAACTGCAAGCAATCCAGCAACAGCACCCAAATCAAACTTGCTGATAAGAGAAACCAAAGCAAGAGTAATTATTACTTCACTTAAACCAATAAAAACAATTGGCAAAGTAAGCTTTAGAATTCTGTATCTTATAAAAAGAACAATTGCAACAACAAACAATGCAATTAATCCAATTAATGCAACATCCTGCAAAAAGTTTTCTCCAAGCAAAGGACTTACTGTTTCCTTACTGATACTTTTAACAGAAACACTAAGGCTTCCTGACTGAAGTAAAATTTCCAAATCACCTCTTCTCTCAATTGCCTGGTCTCTTGTTGAAGCAGAACCAAAAATCTGAAGCTTGCTCATTGGTTCAGCATCTGCAAGGTTTGCAACATCCATTTGAGCAACACTTTCACCCAAACCAATAATGCTTCTCATTCCAACTGCATCAAAAACAAACGGTTTTCCCTGTTCTTCTTCAAGTACTCTAAGTTCAAAACCTAAGTCAATAATTTGCTGTTGAGTGCTTAAAGGAAGACTTGCAGGAATTATTGCAAATGATTTTTCAGGAAAGAGTTCTGCAATAGAAGCAAGCTGTTCTTCGTCCAAACCTTCTTTATCAACAAGAAAATATGGAACTTGTGAATTTAACAAAATATCATCAATGCTTGTTCCCTCTGCAATTCCCTCACTTTGAATTCCCTGCAATAAAAGCTGTTCGTCAGCAAAGAAAACATCGTTTTGCATTACAAGAACAGATTCTTTTGGCCTATCAATGAAAAAGTATGTTTTTTCACACTCATATTCACGTCCAACATCTGTTGAATAAGACACAAGGTCACATTTGTGGAATGTCATATCAGTAAAACGCTGGGCTGCAGTGCTTTTCAAAACAAAAGGAAGCACCCATCTAACACCAGAACCCTCATTGTATAAGCTATATCCTTTTGCAGGATCTTTTGGCATTTCAATAATGTCCTCTCCTGAAAAGATTACTTCTCCACCAATTGTTGACTCAAAAACACCCTGTTTTTTCAAAAGAGATTCAATTCGTTCAATTGTTTCAGGATCTGATTCAGCAACCTGTACAATAA
>DAOWAC010000067.1 GCA_030634785.1 Chloroflexota bacterium
ATCAGCATTTTCAAGGTCACTTATTCTAATAGTATATCTTGCATTTTTGTGCGCCAGAGGAATTTCCTTTCCATTCTTTCTCTTTTTGCCTTCAGTCCATTTACCTGAAAAATTTACTCCATCTTTTGGAGTTTCGGCATTCATTCCAAGCCAGTATGGCTTTCCATTGTTTATTAAAACATTTGAAAAAATTGCTTCCCTCGGAGTTGAAAGAACATTGTAAATTAATGGATCATTTTTTTGATTAACATCCCTTATAATTCCAAAAATTCCTTGTTCAATATTTACTGCATGAGCAATGCCTTCTTCATTAATTCTAATATACGCAATATCATCGCCAATAACTGTTTGCCCCGGAAGCATTGCAGTACTTGTCTTTCCACAAGCCGAAGGAAATGCTCCGGTAAAATAGGTCACTCGGTCCTTTCCCTTTGGGTGAATGCCCATTACAAACATGTGTTCTGTCAGCCAGTCTTCATCGTTTGCTTTCTTAATTGCAAGTCTTAAAGCAAGCTTTTTCAAACCAACACTGTTTCCTGCATACTGATTGTTCACTGTTAAAACACGATTTTTTTGCAAATCAACATAGATTCTTCTGTCAGCAACATCTTTTGTAACACTTCCATTCATTGCTCCTGCAGAGTGCACAAAGTAAAAGAAATCTTCCGGATCCTTTAGTTTTTTAAATTGTGAAAAACCTGGTCTGTAAAGTATGTCTTCAGAGTGGCAGACATATGTTGAATCAGTTAATTGTAATGCTGCAATTGAAAATTCACTATCTGTTGGGCCAAGGCAAAAAAATCTTACAAACAGTTCTTTGCCTTTCATACAACCGTCCATGATATCAAGAATCTCTTTCAAGCCCTCTTCTCTTGAAACAGTATTAATTTTTTTATAAAGTTCAACCCCTTTTGAAAGCAAAATCTTGGTATTTGCCTTGTCTCTTGCCTGGTCTTTAGGACCGTCAAAGTGAATTGTATGTCCTTCAATTGCAAGCTTTGTTTCTTCTCCGTTTTCAATTGATTTATTTCTGATATAGGCAACATCTTCTTTGCTGTCAGATAAAATGATTACTTTTTCAGGCTTGCATAAGCTAACAAACTCTTCAATTATTTTTTCGACTTTTTTATTGTTAATTTCTTTCAGTATATCCAAACTTTTTTTGTCCAAAATTTTTTCCAAACTCATTTTTATCACTCCTTTTTAAAAATTACCCTAATTTTTCCCAAATTTTTTATTTTCCCTTGCAGGCATTGTAAATATTTTCGAACAATTCATCAAGCAAAAGGAAAGGTGTTGAAGAAAAAGCAATCCTGAGCAATTTTCCCATTGCAATAATGCCAGTGTCATATTCTTTCAAAAGCCTTTGCCTTATTTCTTCTGCATCCAGATCTTTTAATTCAATACACATAAAATAGCCTGAATTAAATGGCAATGGTTCAAAATATTCTTTGAATTCTGGATGCCCTTCAATGATTTCCTCTACTTTGTTATATCTTTTCTTTAAGGTTTCAAATTTTTTATTCTTTTGTGTTTGATAATCAGAATCATTAAAAGATTTCAAAATTAATGATTGTGAAAGATGCGGTGCATTGGAAATATTTCCCCTTACCGCGCCAGATGTTTTGTCAACCAAAGCAGTATACAAATCGGCAGTACCGCCTTTTATTGCATAAGTAATAAATCCAACCCTAAAGCCCCAAACATAATCTTCTTTTGTTGCACCATCAACTTTTACTGCCAAAACATTTTTGTGAAGATCTGCCAATTTTGAAAACAGTGATTCTTTAAAAATTCCTTCTTTGTAAACAAGTCCAAAATAGGCATCGTCAACCAAAACAGCAATTTGTTTTCCAGCATCAGCAGCTTCTTTGACAACAGAAGCAATTTCTTCTGCCTCTTTTTCTGTTGGAGTATAACCTGTTGGATTGTTTGGAAAATTCAAAAGCACTACTTTTTTTTCGCCTGAACTATTAAGCTTTTCTTTTAATCCCTCAAGATTAAAGCCATTATCTTTGAACAAAGGAAAGCCAATTATTTTTGCACCAAAGCCATTAATGAAAATTAACTTGTAGTTTCCCCAAAATGGTTCCGGAACAATTAGTTCATCTCCTTCATTAAGAAAGAGATAGGCACTTATTGAAAGTGCGTGTGTAAGTGCAGCAGTAACAACTGGCAAACTTGTTTCTGCTTTTAGAGAATGGTTTTTTTTATAAATAAGCTCTTTCCACTTTTTTCTCAATTCCTTTTTACCATAACTTGGAGCATAATTAAAAGCATCTTTTTTGTCCAACTGAACAAGTTTTGAGATTGTATTAAGTACAAGTGGACTTCCATCGTCCTCCAAAGCCATTCCAATTGAAGCATTTATTTTTTTACCTCTGGCATTTGCTGCCTGAGCTAGAATTCCTTTTTTTGGAAAAAAAATTGCTTTGCCTTTTTTGGAAAGCAAGTTGTTAACAGTTTTGGAATTTTTTGAGATTGTTTCATTCAACTCTTCAGCCTGCGGATTTAATTGCATTGGCATTCTTTTTTTCCTTTCACTTAACAAATTAACCAACCTATAAAAAAGAAACTTGACAAGGCTTTTAAAACAAACAGCTTTTTCAGTTTCATTATTGTTCAACTACACAATGTTTAAATAGCATTGCAAGCAAGGTACTTGGTGCAAAATATGAACACAAAAACTGTTCACAGCAAGACTTTAAAGAATGCCTCCCTTAAATGTTAGTGGTAATTGTGTCTGATGAAAAACTGGCAAGAGCCATTAGGGCAAGGTCTAGAAGAAATATTTTAAAAATCCTCTGCAGGAAGCAAAGAGCGTCTGTTCACGAAATTGCAAAAAAATTGAACATGAGCGAATCCCTTGCCTCAAGACATTTAAAGCTGTTGTATGACTTGGCGCTTGTTGACCAAAAATATGAACCGCCTGAAAAGTTTTATTTTCTTAGAATAAAAAAACTCAAACAGCTTTTCAAGGTCTACGAAGAAGTAACAAAAGAAATTTAGAAAAAATTCATTCCCAATTAAACAAATCACTTACTGATTCGTTCAAGTGAATTCTTTTAATTGCTTCTCCTAAAAGGTCTGCTACAGGCAAAACTTTTATCTTTTCAGCCTTTTTGTTATTTCCAGGAATTGAATCTGTTACGACAACAAAATCTATTCCACTTTTTTCAATTCTTTCAAGCGCAGGACCTGAAAAAAGACCGTGTGTTGCACAAACCGAAACGGATTTGCAACCTTCTTTTTTTAAAGCATTTGCTGCAGCACAAATGGTTCCGGCAGTGTCAATCATGTCATCAAACATTACACAATTTTTTCCTTTTACTTTTCCAATTACATTTATTGCTTCTGCAACTCCTGCTTCAGGTCTTGCCTTATTTACAATTGCAAGCTCGGCATTTAAATCTTTTGAAACCTTTGTGCTACTTTTTGCACTTCCTGCATCAGGAGCAACAACAACCAAATCAGACAGGTTTTTTTCCTTAACATACTGCATTAGCTTCAATCTTGCAGTAAGATTGTCAAGGGGAACATCAAAAAAGCCCTGAATTTGGTCAGAATGCAAATCCATTGTAATAACACGGTTTGCACCAGCTTTTTCAAGCAAGTTTGCAACAAGCTTTGCTGTTATAGGCTCTCTGCTTGCAGATTTCCTATCCTGTCTTGCATAACCAAAATAAGGAATTACTGCAGTAATTCTTGCAGCACTTGACCTTTTGGCTGCATCAATCATTATAAGCAATTCCATTAAATTTTCAGAAACAGGCTTGGAAGTGCCCTGTACTAGAAAAAGATCTGTCCCCCTAATGTTGTCCCTAAAGCGGGCATATTGTTCACCATCATTAAATCTTTTTAAGTCAATTCGCCCCAAACCACACTTTAAATATGAAGCAATTTCCGTTGCAAGCTCTGTACTACTACTTCCTGCAAAAATTTTTAATTCGTGATTTTTCAAAAAAATACATCCCCAAAAAAATATGAAAAAATAACTTCCAATAAGAAATAATCAATAGAATTGTTTTTAAAAAAGAATTGCCTCACATTTTTATTGAAGAACATGGTTAATGACCTTATTGAAATGGAATTCAGGGCATTGGAACGCATTGTTGCAAATCCAAACATGTCATATAAGGAAAAAATGCATGCTTTAAAAAAATATGAACGAATTTTAAGCAAACACACCGGAATTACATTAAGGGCATTAAATGAAACAGCCTACATCATTCACAACAACAAACTTAGTGAAACACAAACATTGAATAAATTAAGAGCGGTTGAAAACGTTTTTGTTGAAGGCGCAATAAAGACTGGCAGAGAAGCAGGCAAGCCACTTTCAAGAACACAGTGCAGGAAAATTTTTTCAAATTATGTAAAGCAGCATCATCACATAAAAATCGGACGCGAATTGAGAAATGCTAGACTGACAAGAAAAAAGATGTTAAAAAAACCAGTAAAAAAATCAACGAGACCAAGGCTGAAATAGCTTTTTAAGGACTTATTTGTTTCAATTTACCAAAGCGGTTTTAAAAATTTGGAGGAAAAGCATATGGCAAACGAAATCAAAAAAATCAGAGCAAGACAAGTTTTGGACAGCAGAGGAAATCCAACTGTTGAAGCAGATATAAACACAGAAAAAGGACTATTTTGTGGAATTGTTCCAAGCGGAGCAAGCACAGGAGCAAAAGAAGCTGTAGAATTAAGAGATGGAGAAACCGCCTATGCAGGAAAAGGAGTACTTAAAGCTGTTGCAAATGTTAACAAAAAAATCGCACCACTAATCGAAGGAATGGATTGTACAAAACAGGAAGAAATTGACAAGGCAATGATTGAACTTGACGGAACTAAAAATAAGAGAAAATTGGGAGCCAATGCAATTCTTGCAGTAAGCATAGCTGCATGCAGAGCAGGAGCAGTTGCAGAAGGAAAACAATTATATGAATATATTGCAGCATTAAGCGGAGAAAAAGGAATTACTTTACCTATTCCGCAAATGAATGTAATGAACGGAGGAAAACACGCCGGACTAGAAGAAGACATTCAGGAACAAATGATTGCAGCAACAGGAGCAACATATTACAGCGAAGCACTTCAAGCAGGAGTTGAAACTTATCACACTTTGAAAAAAATTCTTAAGAAAAAATTCGGAGCACAAGCAACACTTTTAGGAGACGAAGGAGGCTTTGTTCCAAAAGTTGCAAATGTACAGGAAAGACTTGATTTGATAAACAAAGCAATTGAAGAAGCAGGATATGAAGATATTATGAGTCTTGCAATTGACAGTGCTTCATCAGAATTTTTTGAAAACGGAAAATACAAACTTTACGGCAAAGAATATTCTTCAGGCGAACTTGTTGATTTTTACGCAGAATTAACAGGAACATACAAAAACATTTATTCTCTGGAAGACGGAATGTCAGAAGAAGACTGGCAGGGGTGGAAAGAACTTACTGCAAAACTCGGAAACAAGATACAAATTGTCGGAGACGACTTGCTTGTAACAAATCCTGAAAGAATAAAAAAAGCAATTGAAGAAAAAAGCTGCAATGCACTTTTGCTTAAAATAAATCAAATCGGAACAATTTCAGAATCAATTGAAGCAGCAAAAGAAAGCAAAAAAGCAGGCTGGGGAGTTGTTGTTTCACACAGAAGCGGTGAAACAGAAGATAGTTTTATTGCAGATTTTTTGGTTGGAATTGATGCAGGACAAAGCAAACTTGGAGCACCTGCAAGAAGTGAAAGAAATGCTAAATACAACCAGTTAATCAGAATAGAAGAAGAACTTGGAAAAAAAGCAAAACCTCAAGGAAAAGAGTTTAGAAAAGTTAGATAATAGGAAAGAATTTTAAACCACAAAAGAGTTAATTTTGATATGTTAGAACTTGATATAATAACACTCGCAGTTTTG
>DAOWAC010000065.1 GCA_030634785.1 Chloroflexota bacterium
GAAAAAAGGATATGCTTACAAAGGAAAAGACGGAAGCATTTACTACAAAATAAAAACATTTAAAGCTTATGGAAAGCTTGCACACATTGATTTTAAAACACTTAAAGCAGGAACACGAGTTAAACAAGACGAGTACGAAAAAGGAGAAGCACAGGATTTTGCACTATGGAAAGCATGGGATGAAGATGATGGAAACGTGTTCTGGGAAACAGAAATTGGAAAAGGAAGACCAGGATGGCATATTGAATGCAGTGCAATGAGCATGAAGCACTTGGGAGAAAGCTTTGACATTCACGGCGGAGGCGAAGATTTAATTTTTCCACACCACGAAAACGAAATAGCACAATCCGAAGCAGCAACAGAAAAACCTTTTGCAAAATACTGGGTTCACAACGCTTTCCTGCAGGTAAACGGCGAAAAAATGAGCAAAAGTCTCGGAAACTTTTACACAATCCACGATTTAAAAGATTATAATCCAATTGCAGTAAGATACTTAATGATTTCAAGCAGTTACAGACAACCGCTTAATTTTACTTTTGAAGGACTAAGAGCTGCACAAAACAGTCTTGACAGATTAAATGAATTGGTTGGAAAATTACAGGAACCGGAAGGAAAAGATTCTGGCGAAATAAAAAAAGCCATTGAAAGCTCTGAAAAAAAGTTTGAAAAAGCAATGGACGACGATTTAAACACACCGCTTGGTTTTGCTGCATTGTTTGAATTTGTAAGAAAAACAAATTCCCTTCTTGACGCAGGAAAAATCGGCAAAAAGGACACAAAGCTTGCATTGAAGTTTTTGAAAAAACTTGACACAGTCTTTGCAGTAATGGATTTTGAACAAAAGAACGAAATTGGAAAAGCCGACCTTGCACTAATTAGGGAAAGAGAAAAGCTTAGAGCTGAAAAAAAGTGGGCTGAATCAGATAAGATAAGAGACCAGCTTGCAGAAAAAGGAATCGAACTAAAGGACACACCTTCAGGAACAAAGTGGAAGTTAATAAAATGAGACCAATTATCAAAAAAACAAAATCAAAAAAACTTATGCAACAGGCACTTAGAACAAAAAAAATTGCACAAGAACACGCTATATTCGAAAAAACTCTCAGAGAAGGTAAAGCACCAGATCTTAAGGGAGCAAACAGCTTTGGAAGACTTGCCAAAATAGTTAGAAAACAAGCATTAATAGAAGCCAGAGAAGCAAAAAAGCAAAAACCAATTGTTAGCGTTGTAGGACAAAAATTTAAAAGAATAAGCAAAAAAATTTCCAGAAAGCTTTAAATAAACCAAATCTGTTTCTATTAACTGATAAGCCATGGATTTTACTCTGCTGATAGACCTTGGTCTGATTATTGTTGTAGCAACATTATTTGGATATATTGCAAGGGTTTTGAAACAACCAAGCCTTCTTGCATACATCATTACTGGAGTAGTTATAGGGCCAATAGGACTTGGAGCACTTGGCTACAGTTTCCAAGGACTTACAATCGGCATATCAAACATGCAGGATATTAGAATTTTGTCAGAATTAGGAATTGCTTTCTTATTGTTCAGCATAGGAGTTGAACTTGACATTAGAAAATTTTTCAGCATAGGAAAGCTTGTTGCCATAGGAGCAACAGTTCAGATTGCAGTAACCATTGCAATTGTAATGCTTTTCAGCCTGCTTTTTCCAAGCATTATTTCATTCCAACAATCTGTTTTTCTTGGAGTAATTCTTGCATTTAGTTCAACAATGGTCATAATAAAACTCTTGGGTGACAACTATCAAATAAACACACTGCATGGAAGGCTATTGATTGGCTTTCTGTTAGTGCAGGATTTCTTAGTAATACTTGCAATACCATTACTGCAAGATATTGGAAATATCTTTTCGCCAAGCGTACTTTCATTAGTCTTGATAAAAATAGTTGTTTTGATTGCAGCAGCAGCAATAATTAACAGGCATTTCCTGCCACGTATCTTCAAATTTAACCTCAACTATCAGGAAGAATTTTATCTTACAGCCTTAAGCAGCTGTTTTATTTTCATTGCACTTGCAATCTTACTTGACATACCAGTAGCCATTGGAGCATTTATCGGAGGACTTGCACTTTCAACACTACCATACAATACAGAAATATTCAACAAAATAAGAGGCCTAAGAGACTTCTTTGTAATAATTTTCTTTGTTTCGCTTGGAATGCAGCTCACATTCTCTTTTTCAGCAATACCAATTGCATTAATAATTTTTATGATTGCAATAGTTCTAATCCTAAAGCCGGTTTTTTACTATCTTTTTACACTGTTCTCAGGATATGGCAGCAAAGTAAGTTTAATGGTGGCACTGGCTCTTGCAAACGTAAGTGAATTCAGCTTAATAGTTGCACAAATGGGCTTCGATCCAACAAATCCAGAATCAAGCATTTTGTCAGAAGGACTTTTTTCAGTTATTATTCTAACAATAACAGTTTCAATGATTCTTGCACCATACCTTATGAAATCACACACACACCTGAACAAATTATTTGAAAAAGCATCAAAGCGCCTGCCAAACAAACTTAAAAGAAAAAGATTTGGTACAAAACTTTCAGGACTTGAAAACATTCCTTCAAAATTAAAAGACCACATTCTTATTTTGGGAGGAGGAACGATGGGTTTCAACATTGCAAAAGCAATATACCATCATTACCCAACAATAGTTCTTGACCAGGATTCAGAAGTTGTTTATAGCTGCATAAGACAAGGCATAAAAGCAAGCTATGGAGACGCAGAAGAAACTGAAGTTCTCTTAAAAGCAAATCCAAAAGACGCAAAGCTAGTAATATTGGCAATTCCAAACATTAAAGCTTCATTAAAAGCACTTGACTTCATAAAAAAAGAAAACAAGAACGTGCCGGTTTTTGCAAGAGCACACTATTACAATGATTCACTAAAGCTTTACAAAAATGGCGCAGACTTTGTATGCATGCCGCACATAGTAGGCGGAAACATGTTTTTAGAAAACATTGGAAAGTTTTTGGACACAGGACAACTTTCAACAGTTATAAATCTTCAAGATGAATATATGAAATATCTTAAAGAAAAAGCAAAAGAAGAACGACAACACTTTGGATTCTGATATTTTTCAAAAATAATTCTAAACCTACTTTTGTACCTTGCTTTTCTTAGCTGCCTTTTCAACACTTTGTCTTGCAGTAGCATGAGCATTTATTTCATCAATCCGCTTTTGCTTTACTGCCCCCCTTGCAACCTGCTCGCTTACCTCAGAACCCATTTTTTCCTTTTCAGCTTTTGTTTTTGTCCCTGGTTTCTTTTTCTTTACCTTGCGCTTTTTCTTTTTCTTTAAAAGACCATGTGATTTCAAAAGCTCTTCATCGGCCTTGAGTTTAAACTTTAGCTTTGAAAGATTAATCTTGTCTTTGGACTTTTCTCTTTCAGCTTTCAAAAAACCAAAGATTGCAAATGCAGCAATTGCTGCAAAAATAAGAGCAAACGCAATAATGACATATGTAAAAGTAGAATTCTGAAGTCCTGTTGTTGAACCAACAGGAAGTGGTATAGGAGTATCTCCGTTAGCTGGAGACGGTGTATTATTTTCATTTACAGAAGTAGGTAATGGCACAGCACACAAACCTGTTTCTTCATTAACATAACTTGTAGTGCATTCTTCTGCACTGCAAACAGGCAGTTCTCCAATTGCAAGAAAACTCTTCAAAACACATTGAACATTGTCAGGACACTGCAATTCAGTTAAAGAATTACATTCACAATCATTGTTATAACATAAAGGAACACTGTTGCATTTACTTCTAATACAATATCCGCCACTGCATTCTTGATTATCTGAACAAAGTTCCCCATCCCTTTTTGAACAAACTCCGTCCAAGTTAACAAAACCTGTTTCACATTCTTCAATCAAACAAACAGGAGTTGCACCAACCGGAAGACTTGCTTTTGAAACACATTTTGTATTATCAGGACACTGCAATTCAGTTAAAGAATCACAACCACAATCGTTATTATAACAAACAAGTGCATTGCTGCAAACTTCATTAATGCAATAACCTCCACCACACTCAGCACCAGTTGAACAAGCCTCTCCGTCATTAAGACATTGAACTCCAAGACAATCTAAACAAACTTCTTTCAATTCTTCAACAAATTCAAATCCAACAAAAACAAAATTAGTATCCAAAAATATCAAACTTACACTTTCTGGCAAAATCCTAAAATCTGTTGGAAAACCAATTAGCTTTTGAGAAATTTCAACAGAACCATTTGCAGGAAGCCATAAATTTTCTTCAACAAGAACCGTTTCCTGCACAGTATAAGGTTCTCTGTAAACATATTCGTAAGACAAATCAATATTCAAATCAACATTAAACAAATTAACAATATTGAAAAAAGTTGAATTTGGAGGATTGTCAACCCCTTCAAAAACAATATCGTCTTCTGTGCCAATAAGCTGGTTTGTATCAATATCATAAACAGCTATTACATTTCGTTCACTTGAAACAATCTCAGAATACTGACATTTAAG
Source organism: Chloroflexota bacterium (assembly GCA_030634785.1). GTDB lineage: Archaea > Iainarchaeota > Iainarchaeia > Iainarchaeales > JAFCCL01. Next base: position 4,520 of record DAOWAC010000065.1, read on the forward strand.
TCCTTGCGAAAAAGGAATTATAAGAAAAAGAAACAAAATCGAAAAAAATAACCTTTTATTATTCATAAACTACCGCGTCCAATCCTAAAAACAAACAACTTTGTGTTATTTAAGTTTACTGGAAGGCTCATTTGCTTACCCCCTATACTGCAAAAGAATAAATAGGACAAAACAATCAATTAAACAGTGATTTGCTTGATAGAACTCACACCAAACATTAAGAAAAAAATGAAAAAAATTGCTGCAATGCACGCACTTCTTGCAATAGTGTGCTTTTCAATCACAATCTTTAGCATTACAATAAACAAACCAAAAAGCACAACAGCATTCGCAATTATTACAGCAGCAAATGTCGCAGGAATTGTTACAATTGCATTCTTTTACAGAAGAGGATATGTATAATTAGACTGCTTTTGCTTCAAGTGCAAATTTTTTAATCAAAAGGCTTCCGGTAAATTCGTTCTGCATTTTCTTTTCTGCTTTTGTAATGCAAATTCTTTTTAAAAAATTTGGAGCATCAAGAACAAGTGACTCATATTCTCCGCCTTCTCCTACAGTATTAAAACCAAATTTTTTATTCAAAGCATCAAGAGCAACAATGTCAGCAGCAGTAATTGGTTTTCCAAGCCATTCTTTGCTTAAGCCAAAAGCAGCAATCTTTTCCATCACAAAAACAAAACCATTGTTTGAAAGCTCCAATAGTTCATCAAGCAGACCAAGATGCCAAAGAGGAGAATAAAGTTCAAGTGAAAGCTCTGTGCAGATTTTTTGAATTCTTTCACGCTGATAATTACTATACAAAGCACCTGAAACAACTCCGCTTACTCCAAATTGTTTCTTAGCTTTTATCAAAACCTGCTTCAATTCAACAAGCTCTTTTTCCTTTTCGCCCTTAGTCTTTTCAATTAGAAGCGGAATTCCGAGCGCTTTTGATTGTGATTTTAAAATTTTAAGATTTGGCTTGTGATACATAAAAGAATCAGGATTTTTTGGAATTATTGAAATCAAACATTTTATTTCAAAACCCTGCTGCTGCATTTTCCATAAAGCAAGACAACTGTCTTTTCCTCCTGAAAAAAGAGCTGCAATCTTTTTCTTCTCCAAAAAAGATTCAAGATATTTTGTTTTGCTTTTCTTTTCTTTCTTTGAAAGCTTTTCAATTGCTTTGTCAGAATTGCTCCCATATTGTGCAGCAAGCTTTTTTCTTTCAGCAAACTCTTGCGGAAGGGAGAGAGAGAGAGCAAGCTCTCGTAAAATTATTTTATTTCTCGTTTTGGAAAGCTTTTGGCTTTTTGGAAGCGATAAAGCAAACTTTAAAATTGTTGCATCAAGAAAAGGAGTTTTTAATTCAAGACCATTACTTGAAGCAATTGCAAGATCGCGCTTTAAGTCTTTTTCAGGAAGTGCATTTACTAAGTTTAATGAATCAAGAGCAAGGTCTTTTGATTCTC
>DAOWAC010000129.1 GCA_030634785.1 Chloroflexota bacterium
AGCGGCATCAAGTTTCTTGGGTTTGAATGTTGCTTTTGGAGGCTTAGTTGTAGGAAGCTGAACATTTTTGAGTCCCACTCTTATAAACATCTGTTGAAAAACTTGCCTTTGTGCTTTTTTGGACGCGTCAACCTCAGAAGTTGTACGTTTGGCTTCTTCGACTGCACTTCTTCTTTTAATTTGAATTACGGCATATTTAGGATTTATTTTCAATATTTTTCCTTTCATTCCACTATGGGTTCCACTAGTAATAGTAATTCCTTGTCCTATTTGAAACTGGGGTTTTTTTTTCTTTCTTAAGTTTTTTTGCCTTGCAGGCGGTCTTCTTATTTTAGACCCTATTGTACGCATGATAATACCTTATTCAGCTTTCTACTTTTTATTTTTTTCCTCTGTGTTCTCTTTCATCAAGCTGATAAAAATCTCTCCAAAGAATTCTCTCTTAGGCAATCATTTGTCCAAAACCACCATTTAAGTTGTCCTGCAAAGTACTATTAGTGATAACTGGTTATCACTAAAGTTTATAAAGTTTAATGCAGATTAATTTTCTAATGTCTTCAAAAGTAAGTCTTGCCAAAAGAATTGTGAAAGGAAAAACCTACTACTATCTTGATAAGAATTTTAAGAACGCGAAGGGCAAGTGGAAAAAAGTTTCTGTTTATGTGGGTGCTGAAAAGCCTAATAAGAAAAAATTCGAGAGAAAGGAAAAGGAGCTTGAGCAAAGAATCTTTTTCGAGGAAAAAAATCTTGAAATGCTTGATACTTATAAACGGGGGGAAAAAAGGCTTCCAAAAATATGCCTGGTTTTTTGCGGCGGAACAATTGCTATGAAAAGGAACGAGCACGGTGCATTAGGACCTGCAAAAACAGCTAAAGATTTAACAGGAATTTTTCCCAAAATAAAGAACCTTGTTGATTTGGAATCAGTTTTCATTACAAATATTGACAGCACAAACATGCAGCCAAAACACTGGTCAAAAATTGCCGAAACAATATACAAAAATTACAATAAGTACGATGGGTTCGTGGTTACACATGGCACAGATACAATGGCTTATACGGCATCAGCACTTTCATTCGCTTTGCAAAATCTAAACAAACCAATTGTTTTAACCGGATCACAGATGCCCCTGGACGATCTTGCAACAGATGCTCGTGTAAACCTCATTAATGCATGTAGGGTTGCTGCAATGAATTTGCGCGGAGTAATAATCTGTTTCGGAACAAAAATTCTTCAGGGAAACAGGTCAAAAAAATGGAGTGAAGTCTCACAGGATGCTTTTGTTTCCCATCTTACTCCCGATATTGGGGAGATTGCAACAACTATCCAGATTGCGAAAGACGCTCCAAGAAAGCTCTCGAATCCAAAAAAGATTTTATTGAAAAATAAGTTTGAGGAAGAGGTTTTGCAGGTTACTCTGCTTCCTGGAATGAAACCAGATTTTGTTGAAAAGATTATTGAAATGAATCAGTTAAAGGGAATAATTCTTGAGTCTTTTGGTGCGGGAAATGTTCCAACAAAAGAAAACAATTTTATTCCACTTATAAAAAAAGCGACAAAGTTCGGGATTCCTGTTATTGTAACTACACAGTGTGCTGGCGGAACATCAAGCCATATGCTGACCTATGAAGTTGGATATAAGGCAATAAAAGCAGGCGCTATTCCCGCAAGGGACATGACTGCTGAATGTGCTGCGGTAAAGCTTATGTGGGTACTGGCTCGGACAAGAAGCATAAAAGAAATAAAGAAAAAGATGACACATAATTATGCAGGTGAACTAAGAACTTGAATGATCTTTTGATTTAAGGATTTTAAGCTTCATTTTTACTTTATTTTATCCTGATTTTTTTCCATCAAGCTGATAAAAATCTCTCCAAACCATTCCTCTTGCCATGCGTTTACTTTGCCGTTGTTTACTAGGAACAATAATGGCACGAAGCAGTAAACCATTGCCAGTGGTGTTTGTTCTTCGAGTAAATCTGTGAAGCTTACAAGCCCTTGGCTGTCAACCTTTTCCTTGATTTTTGCAAAGACTTTGTCAACCTGTTCTGCTGCCTTTTCTTTGTTAAATTCAAGGCTGAATTCCGGAATTTCTTTGTCTCGCAGAATGCTTTTTTTGTATTTTGTTTTTTCCAAAATTTCACCAATACTTTCAACCAATTCGTCAAGTGAAATTTTTCCTTCCCTAAACTGTCTTTGTCCTCTTAATTCAGGAATTGTTTCTTCAATCATTGCAAGTTCTTCTCTGCTTATTTCCTTTGTTTCATCATCCTCTTCTTCAACACTGCTTATTTTTATTGTTCTTGCTTTTAGTTTGAGCATAATTGCAGAGGCAAGAATTGCATTTGCTGGAACCCTCAAATCCTGTCTTTCAAGAAGCTGTATTTTTTTCCAGTACAAGTTTGCAAGTTCCACTACATCAATGTTCCAAGGGTCCATTTTGTTACTTTTAACCAATTCAATAAGAATGCTTTTCCAGGCAGGCTGGTCTATTAAATCAACAAGGTATTCTTTTTCCTGTCCTTTTGGAATGGCTTCAAGATTGTCAAAGTCATTTACCTGTGTTTCAAAATCAGGCTGTTCTTCAGGCTCTTCTGGCGTTTTTTTTGACATACAAAAATTAGGCTATACAATGTATTTAATAGTTTTGTCAAACTGGGCTTTTAGCTTTTCTTTTGAACACAGGTGGCAAATTAAAACATTTACTTATATGGCTTTAAAGTTTTTGACTTTTTTTTTGGGGAGGGGGCATTACGGTGTTTCAGTAACTTATTTTTTTTCCATATAAAGCGCGTAGCAAATTGGCTCTGTTTGCCCTTGATTGTTTTTTGTCTTAAGTGTTTTTAAGATTCTTATCCCAAATCCGTTTTCTTCAAAAAATTTTTTAACC
>DAOWAC010000057.1 GCA_030634785.1 Chloroflexota bacterium
CCAAGCATTGCTGATGTGCTTAAAACAAAAATTGTTGCACAAAGGCTTGGTTCAAATCCTGTTGCAATAGTTGTAAATTTTAGCATGGGAGAAAAAGGCGAAATAAAAAACGAGGACATAATGAAAATGCTTGAACTTCCAGTGTATGGAACAATTCCATTTGACATTGAAGTAAGAAGAAGTTTTATGCAGCAAAATGTACAGCCTGTAATTGTGAGAAAACCAACAACGCCTGCAGCAATTGAAATGAGAAAAGTTGCTGCAAAGATTGCAGGAGTGAAAACAAAAAAGTTTCTCAAAGGCACGAAGAAGCAAGGGTTTTTAAGCAGGTTGCTAGCAAAATTCAGAAGAAAGAAATAATTCAAAAAAAGGCAGGGGGAAAACAATTATGGCAAACAGACCATTTGACATGCTCAATGAAGCACTAGGAAAAGAAATACTTATTTTACTTAAGGGGAATATGCAAATTAGCGGAACACTCAAAGCATTTGACGTTCATCTAAACCTTGTCTTGGACAACGCAACACAGCTTGAAAACGGCGAGCCAAAAACCAAGTACGGAAAGCTAATGGTAAGAGGCGACAGCGTAGTTCTAATCAGTGCTTAAAATAGTTTTAAGCATACTTGGGCGTTATCGCATTTTAAAATAGTTTCTAAACCCACTTATTCTACGGGCCCTTAGTCTAGTGGTATGACGCTCGGTTGGCAATCGGGAGACCGCGGGTTCAATTCCCGCAGGGTCCACTGACCCATTGAGCCCAAGTGAAATGGGTTTCTTGTGGTGGTTGTGATTTTTGCCAGCCTTTTTCTAAAAGGCTGTTCAATTCCCGCAGAGCCGTCACGCCCGGCTGGTGCGGGTACGATTGCCTTTGAAGGCAATCCTACAGCTCGTTTCGCTCGCAAAAAAGCCGTCACGTTTGACTGGTGCGAGTACCATCTTCGTTTGGGTTTGATGACACAGTTGGTTGGTGCGAGTGCCATCTTCGCGCCTTTTAGACGCTCAATAACACACACTCTCTTAATGTTGTTATTCATAAAAAATGCTTCTTTTTAGGCAATGGAAAACCTTTTTTATTCCATTAGTGTATTCTATTTGGAATGGCTTCTAAAAAACAACTTCTGTTAAAAAGCATCAGAGAACTTCTTGCATTAAATGTTTCAGGCAAAGAAATTGTTCTGGATTTGAAAGAAGTTGGAATTAATGAAGATCAGGCTAAAAAGCTAATTGCAGAAGCAAAACAACCAGCGCAGGAAGAAGCTCCAAAAAAACTGATAGCAAAAGAAGTTCCTTTTCTAAAGCGATTTAAGAAAAAAGCAAACGATTCAAAAAATGAAAAAGAAAAAAAAGCAAAAAAGGTTGAAGTTGAAAGAGAAAAGGCAACAGAAGAACTTGCAGCAGAAACTGTTGGTTCTGAAAAAAAAGAGCCTGTAAAAGAAAATGGGATTTTTGAAGATCTTAGATTTAAAGAAACTGAAAAAAAAGAGCCTGTGAAAGAAAAAGAACTTTTTGAAGGACTTAGTCTTGAAGAAATTGGAAAAAAAGCAGGTGTTAAAGAACCAGAAGAAGAATTTACAAAAGTGCTTGAAGAAAAGGCTGCAGCAATGACAGGCGAAAAAGTTGAACCACTGTCTAAAATCGAATCACTTCCTGTAACAGAACAATCATCTGCAATCGAACCAGTTGCAAAACCTTTTCTAAAAACAGAGTCACTAAGCCTTGGTAAAGAAAAACAACCACTTGTTGAAGACATTGCTGTAAGCAAACTTTGGGAAAAAGGAATCATGGCAACAATGACTCAAAAGCTTGCTGAAATGGATGAACTCAAAAAAGAGATTGATTTAGTGCTTGACAAAAAGGTTGCAGAAGCAAACAAAAGAGAAATGGCAAAAATAAAAGTTTTGTTTGACAGCCAGCGTGCCTTGCTGGTAAGCAGGGTTGATGCAGAGCTTGAAGCCAAAGCAAAAAGTTTTGCTGACATAATTGAATTAAAGCTAAGGGAAATGCGCGAAATTAACAAACAAACCACTTCTCAAATTACTGTTTTAAATGAAGCAGAAGCAAATTCCAAAAAAGAGGCGCAGGGTCTGTTAAGGCGTCTTGAAGAAATTGACAAAGTAAAAGAAGATGTTGTTTCCTCTTTGAATACTGAGCTTATAAAAAGTAAAACTAAAAGCAAACTTCTTGTTGAAGAAATGAACAAAAAGCTTGTTGAAATGGATGGAAGGATAAATAAAACTTTACAGCTTGAAAATCAGGTTGTTGAAGGTCTTGTTAAACAAGCCAGAGTGACTGTTGAAAAACTGCTTGCAGAAAAATCAGTTGAATTTATTTCAGAAAGCAAAAGGCGTGCTAACGAAATGCGTGAAATAAAACAACAGTTTGAAATTGAACAAATGGCAAATGTTGCAAAGATTGAACGTGAAGCAAAAATTGAAAGAGTTTCTTTGGACAAAAAACTTGAAAAAAAGCTTGCAGATATGGGCAAATTGCACAAACAGATTACAATTGATTTTAAGCCAAAGGAATTCAAAAGACAAATGGACGAATTGAATGCATTCAAGGTTCAGTTTGTTGAAGCAATTCAGCAGAATGCAGAAAAGTTTAATCAAGGAATAAAAAAACTAAACCAACAAGGGCAGATAATTGAAAGACAATTTTCTTTAAGGGCTGAAAAAATTGACAAAAAGATTGCAGAGCTTGACGTCTTTGAAAAAAACTTTGCAAAAGCAATAGGCACAAACGTTGAAAAAATGGGAAAAAAGAATGGAAAAAAACGCTGAAGTGTTTTTCTGATTTTTAACTACTCATCACCTCCAATATTGAATTTTTTCTTAGGACTCGAATTTTCTCGGCTTAAACCTTTGCACATCTAAATCTTTTTTTATTGGTGCAAAGGATTTAATGCCTCCAAAATTCGCAAAAAGTCCACGAAAAAATTCATTCTAAATTGGAGGTGATTTAATGAGTTTTTCAAAAAACACCGGAAACCTAGACTATCCAAATCGCTTTAAAAAGGAAAAACTAGATTATAGAATGGTATCTAAAAGAATTCGGCTAAAGAATGGAAAACAAAGGGAACTTATTGAAAAAGCCAAAAATAAAAACAAACTTACTTGGCAAGAGCTTTCCAGTTTTCTAAATCTTAATGAACTATACGTTTGTAACGAGTTAAGGCACGAAACTCGCCTACTTGGAATTGAGACCTTTGAAAAATTGTGTAAATTAGTCGATAAAAATTATGGGGTATTCGTCAAAGACGTTCTAGATTCAAATTGGGGTCAAGTAAAAGGCGGAGCAAATTCTAATGCTGGCGGGCAAGGGTTAGTCAATATAAAAAATCCCCAAATGACTCCTCGCTTTGCTGAATTAATAGGTGCTTATCTTGGTGATGGCACTTTAACAAAATATTTTATGAGAATCACGGCAGACAAAAGATACAGCTTTCCTTATTTAGAATACTTAGGTAACATAGCCGAAGAAACTCTTGGGATAAAAACAACAATACGAATTCCTTCAACTAGAAACATTGCATATTTGGAAATTAGGTCAAAACAATTTTGTGATTATTTTAAAGAAAACTTGGATCTTTCATTTGGCGATAAAATAAGAAACAAGGTAAAAATTCCAAAAGAAATTTTGAAAGACAAAAATCTTGCCCGCGCATGTCTTAGAGGCTTAATGGATACTGATGGTAGTTTTTCAAAAAGAGGTGCCTATATGTGCCTTGAATTTACTTCCTTAAATCCAATTCTTCTTGAGCAAGTCTGCCAACTTGGGAAGCAATTTGAGGTTTTTACTCATAAAAACAAAGAGCAGGTTGGAACAAACAGTTGGCTAAAAATTGTGAAATATTTCAATTTGATTGGGAGCTCAAATAGGATTCATATAGTCAGGTTTTCTGAACGATTCTATAATAAAAAACTTTTGTACAAAACTGACTTGTTCCCATACTTTAAAAAATATGATGGGATTAAACTTCCTTATATGGGCTCGTGGTCTAGGGGTATGACATATCCTTGACATGGATAAGATCGGGCGTTCGATTCGCCCCGGGCCCACCATTATTTTATGAGGATTAACATGACAGAACTAATTTACTATCAAGACCAGTTCAAAAAAGAGTTTGATGCCAAGATTTTGAAAATTGATGGTAACAGAATCATCTTGGATAAAACAATTTTTATTCCTCAGACAAATACTGAGCCAGGGGATTTTGGAAAAATAAACAATATGAAAATTGCCGGTAGCAAAAAAGACGGAAAACACCTTTGGCACATTTTTCAAAAACAGATTCCATTTCAAGAAGGAGATTCCGCAAAACTTGAGCTTGACTGGCACAAAAGACTAAAAGGAATGAGGTTTCATTCGGCATTGCACTTGTTTGCAGGTCCATTTGACAAAACCTTTGCTAAAAGACCAGTTGCTGGTGCAGTTAAAGGAAATCAAGCACAGCTGATTTTCAAAGAAGAAATATCGGACGAAATTATTGACAAGTCTTTACACCAAGCAAACAAGGACATTGAAACAGGTCTTGAAATCAAAAGCTACTGGGACAAAAAGAAGAAAGGATTCAGATGGACACAAGTTGGAGATTACATTCCAATTCCTGACGGAGGCCTTCACGTAAGGAACACAAAAGAAATAGGAAAAATTAATTTAGTAAGCAAAAAAGTTGAACAAGGAAAACAAAAATTAGTTATTTCGCTTGAGTAAGCCTTTCAACCATTTTGCATGCTTTGCAAACTTTTCCACTGCTTGGTTCGCCGCATTTGTTGCAGATTCCAATCTTGGAATTTCCTGTTTGTTTTTTTGTATTCTCTTTTACTTCTTTCAAAAACTTTACTGTACTAAACATCATTCCAGGATACTTTGCTTCAAAGTCTTCAACCATTTGTCTAAAATCATTTCTCTTAGCCTGCCACTTAAAAGGGCAAGCGCCCTTTTCAAAGTATTTTATTCCAGCCATTTTTGCAAACGCAATTATTTCTTTTTCAGGGCAATGGTACAATGGCTTTATTCTTGGAACCATGTTCTTTGCTCCTTCACTTTTTGGACCAATCCTCAAAAGCCTTTCAAAGTCTGCGTCCATTACATTCATCAAAACGCTTTGTGTTTCGTCATCAAGGTTGTGGCCTGTTGCAAGCTTGCCTGCTTTCATTTCCTTTGCATGCTTGTTCATAATTTGCCTTCTCAAAACCCCACAGTAAGCGCAGGCACTTTCTTTTCCTTTTTTTTTTCCTGCTTTTTTTGCAGCATCATCCATTGTAAGTCCAAATTCGTTTTCAAAAGAAAAGCGTTTGAAGGGAATTTTCCATTTTTTGCAGTTTTTTTCCGCAACTGCAAGTGCTTTGTCTCTGTATTTTGGAATTCCTTCATCAATTAGTAATGCTTCAATCGGATTGCTTTTTCCAAAAATCTTGTTTAAGAGAAAAAGCGTTACTGCACTGTCTTTGCCACCGGAATATGCTACAACTATCTTTTCTCTTTCTTCAACAAGCCTGTTTTCTCTGATTGTTTTCCTTACTCTTTTTTCAAAAAAGTGCAGGAAATGTTCATTGCAGAACCTGTGCGGACCGTATGCTAGGGAAATTATTGCCTTTTTTTCACATTCTACGCATTTTTTTGCCATACCGTTTACCTTTAAAAAGCTTGCAATTAAGTATTTCTTATTGAAAATCAATCTTTAAATGCTTCTTTTTAGGCAATTTTGAAGTGAATTTTTTATGAACGCAGCAAAGCATATCCAGGAAACATTCCAGAAGGAATTCAAGGGCGAAAAGGACGATTTGTTTAATTATAAGGCTTTGCAGAACAGCAGGCTTATTGAGTTTAGAAAAGAGAAACTTTCAGTTGTTCGACTGGAAAAACCAACAAATATTGCAAGAGCAAGAACTCTTGGTTACAAGGCAAAAAAGGGTTTTGTTGTTGTAAGAGTTAGAATCAGGAAAGGTTCTGGATTGCACAAAAGACCTACTATGGGAAGAAGACCTAAGAGAATGGGAATCAAAAAGCTTACCAGACGTCTGAACATTCAGGCAATAGCAGAACAAAGAGCTAACAGGAAATTTAAAAATTGTGAAATCTTAAATTCTTATTATATTGGTGACGACGGAAAAATGCACTATTATGAAGTAATTCTTGTTGACACCAGTGCACCAGAAATAATTTCAGATAAGGACATTAACTGGATTTGTGACAAAAACCAAAAAGGAAGAGGTTTCAGAGGCCTGACAAGCAGAGGCAAAAAATCACGCGGTCTTCGCAAAAAAGGTGACGGTACAGAAAAAGTAAGACCAAGCCTTAGAGCAAACAAAAGACAGGCAAAGTAAAAATCTACCTATTATTCTATTAATTTTTTCTCCTTCTATATTGCTGTGTCCTTAAAATTTTATAACACTAAATTAGGTTCTTTTTTACTAATTAAAAAAAATAAGATTGGGCGACTTCTGAAATCAAAAATATTGACAGCGCGCCGAAAAGTTTACTTTAGTATTGCCAAACGCAAGATAAAAATTTTGAAGAGAGCACCATTTAAACCTTTTACAAAATCGCAAATCAAAAAGCTTGTTGTCTTTGCCGTAAAAGAACCTAGTTTGTTTGCAGGATTGATTGGCAAGGACGCAGGCTTGCTTGGTACTCGCTTGGCCCAAAACGCATTCTTTTTCGCTCACACTTTTGTAAAAACAGACAAAAACAAAGACATTTCTGGTGATGTCTGTTGTGCCCACTTTTTTTCCGGATTGGGAAAGTACAATGAG
>DAOWAC010000158.1 GCA_030634785.1 Chloroflexota bacterium
CGCCCTTCCATCCCCAGTAACTACTTTTTTAATTCGACCTGGGGCATATTCCGCTATTTCTGTATCCGCTTTTGCGGCAGAAAGCAACATCACGCCCTGTGCTTGCCCCACTCTTATAGCAGTCTTGGCATTTCGAGCAAAGAAAATTTTTTCAATTGCCATTACATCGGGTTTGTGTTTACGAAGAAGCTTCATCATCTCTATATGAATTCTTTCTAGTCTTTTTCCAGGAGATCCATTTTTATCTGTTTCTATTAGACCAAAATCTACAACATCATACTTTTCTTTTTCCACACGGATGATGCCAAAGCCCGTAGTTGCTGTACCTGGATCAATACCTAATATGAGCATGTATTTAATTATACTACCGAAAAATTATTTTTGAAGCGAATTTGATTTTTGTGCTTTTACTGAAACCCTGCCTCTTTTCATTTTAGAAGAATATTTTCCAAGTAAATTCAATCTTTTTCTTTTCATAATATTAACTTGTTTCACTTTGTTTAAAAATTGAGTTTTTGAAATATTGAATATTTTGTAAGGCAAATTTCTATTAATGTGACTATAGACTTGTGTCTGACGGGCAGCCTTAAATTCTCTAGTTGTTTGCCTGAAGTAAGTATTAATCCTCTTTTTTTTATCCCTTTTTGCCATTGGGGTACCTTATATATTACTACAGTTGTGCAAAATATGTTTTGGCTTCTTTGATTGTTGTATTGCCTCCATGGCCAGTATAAACAACTGTTTCTTCAGGAAGTTTTAACAATTTCTTAATTGATTCCATTAAATGATTGTTGTTGGCATATACAAAATCCGTTCTGCCTACACCACCTTTTTCAAAAATAGTATCACCAGCAAGAAGAATTTTTGCCTTTTTGCAATAAAGGGAAATTCCTCCCGGTGTATGCCCAGGTGTTTCGATAACCTTTAAAATATACTTCCCAATTTTTATTTCATCGCCTTCTTTTAGATATTTGTCCACAAGAGGAATCGGGTCTGTCTTAACGCCTAGAAAGTGCTTTGCTGTTGATTGAAGTCTTTTTAGAAGAAATTCGTCTTCTTTGTGTATCGAGAAAGGAATGTCGTAAGCAAGTTTGAGTTCTGTTACTGCCAGCACATGATCAAAGTGTCCATGCGTGGCAATGATTTTAGAAGGTGTTTTGCTTAAATCCGCTACAATCCTGGTAATATAGTCAGCGTCATCGCCTGGATCAATAATAATTACATCTGAAGCCTGGCCATCAAACACTAGATAACAGTTAGTCTGGAGTTGTCCTACGGGAAGTCTTTTTACTTCAAGCTCATGCATTATCTATCTTTGCCAAAAAAAACTTTTATTACTTTTTAGTCGATGTTTTTTTGCTAGTTTTTTTTGTTATTCTTTTTTTTGTCTTTTGTTTTCCTGTAGCCTTACTTTCTTCTCTTTTTACCGTTCTTGTATAAATTGCGTCGATTTCTTTTCTGGCCTTGTCCCTAATGTAATAAAGTTTTGCTCTTCTGACACCCCTTAGGCCTTTCTTAATAACTTCAATTTTGTCAATCGTAGGCGAGGCTAAAGGAATAATGCGTTCAACTCCAATTTGTTGTGCTCCCACTCTTCGCACCGTAAAAGTTTTGCTCACATCTCGTCCCTTTATTTTTATAACAATTCCTTCAAAGGCTTGCTGTCTCGTTTTTTCTCCCTCTTTGATTTTGGTGAATACACGAATAGTATCGCCAACTCCAAATGTCGTTTTTGTCTGCTTACCTTTGCTTGATGTTTGTATGTGTGTAGCTTTTAATGCCATTTTTCTAAAATAAACGCCCACTTTTTGTGGGACGGTCACTATTGTACATCAGGTGCGGTATTTCCTTCAAGAGCTTCTGTAATCATGCGTGCTAATCTTGCATTCCAGGTTATCTTATACGGCAGCTTTACCTTCTCTTCTTTTCTTCCCTCAAAAACCAA
>DAOWAC010000072.1 GCA_030634785.1 Chloroflexota bacterium
AGAGCGCCTGTAAGTAATTTTGACAGACCTAATGCAAGACCAGGAGAATTGCCACCAATACAGGCAAAAGACCTCGGCACATATACAAAACCAATGAAAGAACTTGAAGGAAGCCTAAAAGCACGCTTTTTTGATGCAAAAATGAAAAAGCTCAAAGAAGTCAAGGTAAGAGACCTTTTGAAAGAAATGGAAAAAACAAAGACCGCAGACTCAGTAGTCTTTGATGGCATTGTTACAAAAAGGCTCCTTGAAGCTGCTGAAAAAGGAAAAATAAAGCAACTTGTTGGCGTAAAAAAAGGCAGAATCGAGGATTCAGAAACAGTAAAGGTTTCAACCCTTTACTGAATTCTTTTATTTTTTCCTCTTTTTTCTAAAAGGCCTAGCTGCAGGCTCTTCCAAATGCTTTGCAAAATCAGGCCTTACAACCCTTGTTTTGTAAAGGAATAATCCCAAAACAAAAACTGCTGCCCAAAACAAAAGCTCTGCAATAGGCGAAAGCAAAGTAATCACAAACTGCCTTTGAGTAATCCTTGGCTGGTCAGGTCTTAACTGCAAACCAGTAATGTTATACAACGATTCTTTACAGTCAAGATACTGCAACATTGCAACCTGGTCAGTCTGTGTTCCAATCTTTGAAACACACGCTGGATATTTTACCATCGCGTCCCATGAATCAAACATATGACCAGAGGAAACAACAAACATTACGATTGCAAGCAGTAGAATAAACGAGCCCAAAAGTTTTGGCAAAAAAACCCTGCTTTTTCCAAAATAAAAGAAAGCCATACTATATCACAGAACAAGTAATGTATTATTAATATTTAAAGGTTGGCTTCAAAGTAATTTTATAAGGACCCGTGGTCTAGTGGTATGACATCACCTTTACAAGGTGAGGGTCGCCGGTTCGATCCCGGCCGGGTCCATTTCAGTAATCCAAAGCTATTTATTTAAGAAATACCTTTCCTTTATTCAATGCCAAAAAAGGATAAGAAATATTCAATTGATGTCCTAATAGAAGGAACAGGCGGCGACCTTGTTTTCAAAAAAGTTAAGGAAAACAAAAAAAATTTAAAGAAATTGGTTGAGGAAAACAAAAACCCTGTAATAAAACACAATGTTTTCAAAACAGGAAGCGAAAAAAAGGTCAAACTATAGTAATGGTAAAGGAAGTGAATGTAACAATGAAATTGAGAACCGGAATTGTGATTTTTATTTTTCTTATTTTTTGTTCAAATACATTTGGAATAGATATTGAAAACAGTTCAACAGTACAATCTGTAACTGTAAGAATTACAATCGAAGGAAGCGGAACCATTTCAGGAAATTTACAGGGAAGTGAAGCTAAAATAGAAGTTTTGAGTTTTAATGAAGGAAATGGCCAAAAGATTTTGTCACTAAGCGAACTTCTTGAAATAAACGGAAAAACAATTAACAGCATTGAAAAAAAAGACGAATTAGGAAACCGTTATGCATTATTTGAAGTCGGAGAAACCGGAGACTATTCTTACAAAATTGAAGCATTGATTGAAACAGACGCAATGCCCCCGGTAATTAAAGACTTTGATTTATCACAGGAAATAACTAAATTTGAAGAATTTTTACAGCCAAGTGAAAACATTGAATCAAACCACGAAAGCATTAGAACATTTGCATTCAACACATTTGACAGCAGCAGCTGGCTTGAAACAATTGTTGATGTAACACAGTGGACTTATGACAACATGGAATATGATTTAAGCTACTTTCCAGAAACATACTCAGCTATTTCAACATTAAAAGAACAAAAAGGAGTTTGTGACGAATTTGCAGTCCTTGCAGCAGCAATGCTCAGAGCAAAAGGCATCCCTGTAAAAGTAATAACAGGACTTAGTTTTAATCCAAAAGAAGAACAAAAATGGAACAACCATGCATGGCTTCAGGCATACAATCCAAATTCAGGATGGATTTCTCTTGACCCAACATTTGGAGAAGCAGGAACAGTTGACGGAACACATATTGCAAGAGGATTTTTTAAAGACCCAGCAGAATCAAGTGTTTCAAAAGCAACAATAGTACAAACTGCTTCAATAACCCTTAGCGAAAAAGATATGGTTGTAGAAACCACTGCCTTTAAGCCATTTAGTGGAATTTTTTCAATCAAAGCAGAAAAAGAAAACATGCCTGCAAACAAATGGCACGAAATTAAAATAACTGCAAAAAATATGGTTAATGGAGATGTAATCGGATGGTTTTCGATTGGATTACCAGCCGGATTTACTGCATTGGAAAAAAAGAAAATAATTCTTTTCAAAGAAGGAGAAGAAAAAGAAATTGTGTGGGACGTAAGAATTGACAAAGAACTAAAAGAAATCCACTACCTTTTAGGAACTTACAAAATTGTTTCGCTTGGAGGCCAAACAGAAAAAGAACTAAAGGTATTACCCGGAACAAACTTTCAGGAAGAAGCAGAAATTGTGATAGGAAACATTATTCCAATTGTTGAAAACAACAACCTTGTAGTAGACATAGAACTTGAAAACAGGGGAGCAGAACAGGCAATTGTTAAAATAACACTTGGAAAAATTTCAGAAAGTATTGACATAAACGGCTTTGAAACTGCCGAAATTACAATAAGAATTCCTGAAGTTGAAGACAAAGTATACACTCTCACAGTAAAAGGACCAGGGCTTGAATTTGAAACAGAAATTGAATTATACGAAGGAAAACCACTGCCAGTAGAAAAGCCTGAAACAACAGACAATCAGATTAAATCGCCACTAAACCAAACCACTCTCGATTTTTCAGGGATTTTCACCATTGAAACAGGCATTGTTGCAGGAATAATAATAGGCATTGCAATAATTGCGCTTCTTTTAAAAGAATTGTTATCAAAATAGTTTTTTAGGAACACTGCCTAGGCAAGCATTAAAGAGCATGTGTCATCGAGTCCAAACAAAGATGGCACTCACACAAGCCAGGCGTGACAGCTAGCGACCGTGGTCTAGTGGTTAAGATTCGACCTTGCCAAGGTCGGGGCCCGGGTCCGATTCCCGGCGGTCGCAATTTATTAAAAAAAATATGGTAAAAAATCAGATGGTAAAATGAATAACTTGCCTATAACAAGAGAAGAAGCAATTAATTTTCTAAAAAGCATGCCACAACTACCATCCGACATGAATCATTATCTGGAAACAGAAGCTATCATGCGCGGTCTGGCTGAAAAATTTGACGAAAATACAGACTACTGGGGAATGTTAGGTTTGCTACACGATGTTGACTGGGCTTTGACAAAAAGTGATTGGAGCAAACACGGCATTAAAGCAGTAGAACTTCTAAAAGAAAAAGGGTTTGATGACGAGTTTATAACAAATGTACAATCTCACGGATATGGCGTTGATGAAATTCCAATATTAAAAGACAAAAAAAGAAATTCAAAAATACAACATTCACTTGCTGCCGCAGAAACCATGACTGGAATAATTTATGCATATGCCCTGATGAGAGGAAAAAAAATCTCAGACATGGAAGTAAAGGGATTGAAGAAAAAATTCAAAGACAAAAGTTTTGCTACAAACTGTAACAGAGAAGTAATTAATGAAATAGAAATAACAGGATTACCAAGAAATGAGTTTTTTGCATTATCAATTGAAGCAATTAAAAAAATAAAAAATCAAATAGGCCTGGAATAATAATCAGTCAGCCACAACCTATTTTTATAAAGAAAGTGGACTGTTTGTTCCTTTAGAAAGCTGATCGTAAATACTCACTTTAGCAAAAGTGAAACACAGCAGTTGAAAAGGGCAAAGAATAATTAATACAACAAACGACGATAGGACAAGTGAAACAAAAAAATTGGCTGCAAAATATATTGAAAAAATAAAGGAAACAAAAAGTGAAAACGAAATCAGAATCATTAAACTTGCAACTCCAACTAATAAAATTGCCATTAAAAACGCAGCGATTATTTTCCAAACACTTCCAGAAGTAATTTCCCAACTTTCATTAATAGAATGTGAAAGAAAACCATCCTTGTTCAGAAACACAACACAGGAAAAACAAAGCCTTACAAGATTATAAATTATAACAACAAAATAGGCCAAAAACAAAATAAGCGACAAAACAATTGAACCAAAGTGTAATGAAGGAATAGGCGCTATTGAACCAAACAAAAAGATTGTTCCAAAAAGCGGAAGCAAAAGCATTTTTTTGTTATAAAACGAAACCACCGCAGCAAGAAAAGAAGCAATTGCAATAAAAAAAAGCGTAAAAAATCTTATAGGATTTAATCTAATTCCCTTCAAAGACACCTGCTTTAAAGCAAAAACAGTCATAAGTGCCTGTACAAAAAATACAAGCAAAACAAAAATTACAACAATAGGAATTGAAGAAAAGAAAAACGTTATTGCTGTTGCGCCAGCAAGCATTGGGTCAACAAGCATTGCATTAAAACTTGAATAACTTCCTGAAAGCAAAGCAAGTGCAAGATCTCTAAACAAAAGGAAAACAAGACCTGCAATTGAAACAAAGAAAAGCAAACAAAGAAGCCATACAAGCCCTATGTATTTGAAAAATGACCTTGTTTTTCTCCAGTCAAAAGTAAAATGCAAAACCTGTCCAAAATCCATTAAAAATCAAGGTAAATAGGCAAAAGAAATATTTAACCTTATCGTTAAAGGATATTCACAAAAATTCCTGAATCTTTTCCAAAACAAGTTTGTGAATTTCTTCCCTTGACTTTATTCCAAAACCAGAGACACATTCAATCCTTGACCAATTGCCTTTTTCACTAAGCTCAACATAAACCTGCCTTGTTTTCCTAAGATAATCCAAATCAAGTTCATGAATGTCTTTTTCTCTTTTTCTCAAATGCATTAACTTTGCTGAAACCTCAACAGGCAAATCAAGAAAAATTGTCAAATCAGGTTTGGGCAGCCTTGACTCAACAGACTCAACCCATTTAATAAATTTCTTTCTTTCAATGCCCTCAAACTTGGCTGCCTGGTGCGCCACATTGCTTGCAATATAACGGTCGCAAACAACAACCTTTTCTTGCCTTAGCAAGCTCTCAATTTCAGGTAATGCATCATACCTGTCAAGCGAGTAAAGCAAGGAAGCAAGCTCTGGCTTTACTTCCTTTAAAGAGCCAAATTCCCCTTGAAGGTATTTTTTCACAAGTTTTCCAAAAAAGGTTTCATAACGCGGAAAAGAAAAAAACACAACGTCCTTTCCCATCTTTTCAAGACTTTCAACCAGTAATTTTGACTGAGTATACTTTCCAGAAGCATCTGTGCCCTCTATTACAATAATCTTGCCTTTCATGCAAAAACAAGGGCAGGGAAGTTATTTAAATAATAAGCAGGATAAAATTCTTCTCAGGCGTCCGTAGTGTAGCGGTAGCATTAGAGCCTTCCAAGCTCTCGGCCCGGGTTCGATCCCCGGCGGGCGCAATATGGTTTTCTGCAATGACAAACAAAAATAAAAGAAAAGAAATTGCCTTGGAAAGAATTTACAGGCTTTTTGAGATAGCAGAGCAGGAATTTGAAAAGCATCCGGAAAGAAGCAAAAGATATGTTGAACTGGCAAGAAAGATTGGCACAAGAAACAAGGCAGTAATTCCTTCAGAATTAAAAAAACAATTCTGCAAAAAATGCGGAACG
>DAOWAC010000126.1 GCA_030634785.1 Chloroflexota bacterium
ATTCACACATTTTTTCGGGTTTCCAATACATTCATTTTTTGTACTTGTATCTAGGTCGTTGCAGTCTGCTGCATTAACACATTCGTCACCCAGATTTGGCATATTTGACAAATCAGGCGCAATCACGCATACAACTTTTGTAACTCCTTCGTCAACATAAAATTCCCATAATTTTCCTTTTGAAGCAACATTTACATTCCAATAAGACTCTGGTACAAAGTCTGTTCCACAATCTGCTCTAATATCTGCCAATGCCAGATTTGTAACATCTTTTCTCATAAAAAAAGAAGAAATAATTGCATCAGGGTATTTCTGAAAAACAGCTGCAATTTCAGGGAGTTTTTTTGCAGTAGGATTTATATCCTGTTGCAAGCATCCTGAAAAAGCAAGCAGAAAAATAAGTCCAAACAGTAAAAATGCCTTTTTCATGCTCTTTTAATAAGTGCTTTAGAGAATAAAAAAGTTGTGATAACTGCAAATTTGTGGATAAAAAAAGTTTTTTTTTGCAAAATTGTTAAATTTTTTTAAAAAAAAGAATTCACTGCAGCAATTCTGCTGCAGTAAATATTTGGGTGGTTTGTAAAGCGTTAATTCAGTCAATTTTATTTAAAATAATTTATGACTGAGTTAAAACTATTCTGCAATGTAGTTAAAGGCTGAAAAGCTGTTGCTTTGGTTGTTCTGACAGTTTTTGTTTTAACAATCTTTCTTGTTGTTGCAACTTTTCTTACTCTAACAGGTTTTCTTGTTACTGTCTTTCTTGCTTTAACACTTTTTCTTGTTCTTACAGGCTTTCTTGCCGTTACTGCCTTTCTTGCAGTTGCTTTTCTCTTTACTTTTGTTTTTGCCATATAATTTCCTCCTTTTGCTTAAGTTTTAGTTTTTCTTAAATTGCTTTTTGTTTAAGTTTTAGTTTTGCTTAATTCTGTTTTGTTTAAGTTTTAGTCTTGTTTAATTTTTTTTAGTTTTGTTTAAGTTTTACTTAAAAAACTGTTTCCGGCTTTTTAGGTCTGAGAATAAGAAAAATTACTGCTGCTGCAAGTGCTAAAATTCCAATTACTGCACCTGCCTGTCCTAATGCAACAAAACCTGTTGCATCCAATGGTAAGATTGACTGGCTTGTTTCTTCATTGCCATTGCCTGTTTCTTTGCTGTCTTCTTCGCCGTTGTCTTGTCCTGCTGTTGTTGAAATTATTACTGTTCTTTTCTCCAAGTTACATCCGGGAGCTTCAATGCTATAAACAAGAGTTGTGTTATTTAAAACGCTTGAAACATCTACATTCTCTGTAATAAGTGTTTTTTTTGGAATTGAAATAAGTTTTGGCTGAACTTCAAGTCCTGCGCCGTAAAGTCTTATTGTTGCCCTGCCATAACTTTTGTTGTCAATTGTTATTAGAACTGTTCCGTTTTCATTAATGACTGTTTCGTTTGGAACATTAAGTGAAAAGTAAGAGCATGTTTCCTGAGTTGTTGGTTCAGGGCTTGTATATTTTACAATAGGCTTTTCAATAATTTCTACATTGAACGCACCAAGACTATCTCCAAAAATGTGTGCCTGTTCTCCATTCTGGAAATGTCCTGCAATTTCTAAAAATGCTTCATAGTCTCCAAGTGATGCATAATCATAGGCTCTAACTTTTACGTTTATGTAAGAGCTTCCAAAAGCAGGAACTGTTTTTTCATATCCTGATTTGTCTGCTTCAAAGTTTGAGCTTGAATCAAAAACATTAACATAATCTATAAGGAAATTTTCTCCGGTATTGTTTTCAAGGAAAAGAGTTGCATATCCTGTTTTTCCTTTTTCAACCTTTACTGTGCTTGTAACAAGTTCTATTTCAATATTATACAAAGTACTTCCGCTTCCTGAATTACTTCCTGAACCATTGTCAACAAATACTGTAAATTCTTCTTCATCAATACTGCTAAAAGAACAATAATCTCCATTGTCAAATCTTCCTTTTGCCTCAAGTCTGATTGTGCCTTGCTTGTCTTCGCTTACACTATTTGATTCTATTCTTACTCTAAAATCTTCATTATCTCTGTTTCTTATTA
The DNA here is from genome assembly GCA_030634785.1 of Chloroflexota bacterium. GTDB lineage: Archaea > Iainarchaeota > Iainarchaeia > Iainarchaeales > JAFCCL01. Next base: position 2,053 of record DAOWAC010000126.1, read on the forward strand.
CTGAGGGCTTGCTGTAAATTTCTGCGTCAAAATATCCACTGTTTTCCTCTAGGTCTATATCGTAAAGTTCAAAATCTTCATTTGATCTGTTTTCAATTTCAAAAGAAACTGTTTTTGTTGAATTTTCGTTCATGTAAACATTTGATACCTCAATCTTAATGTCATCACATTCTGGTTCATCTGAGCTAATTTCAACATCTACATCAAAATAAGTTTCGTCAATATGTGTAAACCCGCAGTAGGTTTCGTCACCAAATTCGCCTCTTACTTTAATGTAAGCCTGACCAAGGCTTTCATCATCAAGATTTTCTGTTTCAATCTTAATTGTTATTTCGCCTTCATCTTCAGCATCTATTACTTCGGAGTAATCAACAAGTGTTATGTCAAATTTTCCATGGTCTCTCCAAACTTCAATTGCATAAATGTCAAAGTCTTCGTCGTAATCATTATAAATTGGAAAATAAAAATAGTCTGTGTCTGACCTTTCCATTGTAATATCTTCGTGTCAATCCAAATTTCATCACATGCTGCAGCCTGAGCACTACCCAATTGAGTTGAAAGTAAAATAAGTACCAATCCAAACAGTGCTATGTTTAGTCTCATTATAGAAACTGCTGTTGCCCTAGTATTTAAACGTTACTGATTAACTGAATAAAGTTACTCATTTACTGTTTTTAGGGCATTTGAAAGCTCATTTTAATGCTTTCAGAGGCTTGAATTATGCCATAATATGTGATTCCGCCTATATATATCAAAATAAGTCCTGCGATTATTCCTGCAATTATCCCCATTAAAAGATAATCCCAGGTTCTTCTTGGCATTATTAACCTGTGCATAAGTATCCCTTCATCACTGCAATTTTTACATTTCTTGCAATCTTTTTTCCAATTCCTAACAATACAACACTTTC
>DAOWAC010000112.1 GCA_030634785.1 Chloroflexota bacterium
TACGGTCTGGACAAAAAGAAGGACGAGACGATTGCCGTCTTTGATCTTGGAGGCGGTACCTTCGATATTTCCATCCTTGAAATAGGAGAGGGTGTTTTTGAGGTAAAGGCAACAACAAACGGTCCTGATGCATTGGACCTTTTAACAGTTAATAATTTTGACTTGGTTTTAATTGGGATTAGAACACCAACACTCACAGGATACAACCTTTTTACAAGAATAAAAGAAAAACTAAACAACAATCAAAAAATAATGTATGTTTCGATTGTTCCAGAACAAGAGGTTAGTTTAGAGAACGCAGACGGTTTTATTCAAAAGCCGTTTTCACCAGAAACATTTATTGAAAAAGTGAAAAAGAGTTTGGAGTAAATAAAAAAGGAGGTAAAGAAAATGGCAAAAACAATAATGATTGTTGATGACGAAGAGGACATCAGGACAACCGTCAAAACGATTCTTGAAAGAGCAGGCTATAACATTGTTACAGCTGTTGACGGTGACGACTGCTTGAGCAAGGTTGTGAAAGCAAAGCCGGATTTGATTTTGCTTGACATTATGATGCCAGGAACACCTGTGAAAGACATTGTGCCAAAAATAAAGGGCACAAAAATAGCATATCTTAGTGTTGTAAGGATTGGTGAAGCAGAAAAAGAGGACTTGATGAAAAGCAAAAACATAGTGGACTTTATCCAAAAGCCGTTTGACGTCAACACCTTGCTTGAACGCGTGAAAAAAATTGTGAGTGGGTAAAATGGAAATTTTAAAAGAGCTTGAAGAAAACCAGATTGTTTTGATTCTCATGCCCGGCATTGAATACAATGAAATAAGTACGGACATTGCAAAACAACTGTCAGGAAAAAGCGTTGGATACATTACATTGAACAAGACCTTTCCTGCAATCAGAGAAAGTTTTAAAAAAAAAGGTGTTGACACCACCAATTTTGTTTTTATTGACGCAATCAGCAACACAATCAAAGAAGTTAAGGACTCAGACCAGTGCTATTTTGTAAGCAGCCCAGGAGCATTAACAGAGCTTGCGATAAAAATAAGCAAGCTTTTGAAACACAGCCTGGAGTATATTATTTTTGACAGCCTGACAAACCTTTTGGTTTACCAGAAAAAGCAGCCAGTCAGCAAATTTGTTTTAAACACTGTTGTAAGGGTAAAGGTAACAAAAAGCAGGGCCTTGCTTTACGCCGTCAAAATAGGAGAGCAAGATGCTTTAATTCAGGAAGCAAGCATGTTTGTTGACAGAGTAATGGACCTGGGTAAGACATACTCGCCTAGGTAAAAGGTGAATTATGAAAAAACACGGGTTTGACCTCAAAAAGGCACTGTTTGGAAAACTCAACAGAAAAATTATAATAATGTTTGCTATTGTTGCAATTGCATTAACAGGCATTAGTATTTATACATCTTACAATCACTCCAAAGTCATTGTGGAAGAGACAGTCATGCACTATCTTGAAACCACAGCTGATTCGAGAACAAACCATGTTGTAACGCTTTTACAGGCAGAAAAAGAATCAGTGGGACAGATGGCTGAAAGTATTGTCATCAAAAGGCTTCTTCAGGCCAAAACCGGGGAAAGTGACTTTGACCAAAAGCTTGCCGATGTTTCCGAAAGGCTGGAAAACACGGTCAAGGTTGGAGAATATGTTGAAAGCATCCTGGTTTTGGACAAGAACGGAATGATTATTGCCTCAAGCAACAAAGAAGACATTGGAACCGACAAAAGTGGCGACCCGCATTTTTTTGAAGCAAAAAAAGAAATATTTATCAAGGACGCATATTTTTCAAGCGACAGAAACAGTAGTGGAATGGATTTTTCAGCACCAATCTTTGACAACGAAGGAAAGTTTTTAGGAGTGGTTGTAGAAAGAGTTTCAACCAAAAGCCTGAACCAGATAACAACAGACAGAACAGGTTTTGGAGAAACAGGCGAAGTCTATATTGTAAACAAATACGGGTATATGATTACACCTTCAAGGTTTCAGAAAGACACTTTTTTGAAACAAAGAGTTGACACCGAAAATGCAAAAAACTGCTTCAGCACAGAAACTACCACCGAAGGATATTACACAGGTTATAAACCAGCAGCTGTTTCAAACGGCTACAGAAAAGTTCAGGTTGTTGGAGCATGGGCTTACATTCCGGAAATGCAGTGGTGCCTGCTTGCAGAAATAGATAAAACCCAGGCATTTGACCCTGCGATTAAACAACTAGGAGTGTTTGCAGTTGTAATGTTTGCCATAATGATTTTTGCAGCAGTGCTGGCAGGAAGCCTTATTGCAAAAAGCATTTCAAAACCAGTTGAGCAATTGCAGGGAGCAGCAGAACAAATGAAAAAAGGAAACTTTGATGTGATGCTTGACATCAAAACAGGAGACGAATTAGGCAAGCTTGGAACCGCATTCAATGAAACAGCCAAATCATTAGGGCAAGTGCAAAAAGAGCACAGGCAGCTTGAGCGTGCAAAAACAGAGTTTTTGTCAATAACAAGCCATGAACTCAGAAGCCCGATGACACCAATGAAAGCCCAGCTGCAGATGCTTAAAAAGAGCTATTTTGGAAAGCTAAACAAAAAGCAAACAGAAGCCGTTGACATTGTTTTGCGAAACACTAGCAGGCTTGACAGCATTATTATGGACTTTTTGGAAATCTCAAGAATTGAAGCAGCAAGACTCAAATTCAGGTTTGTCAAAACCAGCCTGACTGGCCACATCAAAAGGCTTGCTGATGAAATGCAGGGCTTTTTGCCTGAAAAAAATATTGAGATTGTTATAAAAATTGCAAAGATGCCAGTAATAAAAGTTGACCCGGACAGAGTAATGCAGGTTTTAAGAAATTTAATTAACAATGCAAAAAAGTTTAGCCCCAAAAACAGCAAAATTATTGTTTCAGCCAAATTAAAAGGCAACCGGATTCAATTCAACGTAAAAGACCAAGGCAGTGGAATTGCAAAAGAAAACAAGGCAAGAGTTTTTGAGCCATTTTTCCAAGAAGAGCAAACAATGTACAGAAAGCACACAGGCACAGGACTTGGCTTGAGCATTTGCAAAGGCATTGTTGAATCACAGAAAGGAAATATCTGGGTTAAAAGCACATTAGGAAAAGGAAGCACGTTCAGTTTTACCTTGCCTTTGACACCAGTGAAAAAAACTAAGCCAATCAAACTGTTGTTTTCACCACCAGAAAACATTGAAAAAAAGCCAGAAAAATAGCAATAGAATGCTTTGCCCAGCCAAAAAGCGTTGATTGAACTGCAAATTCTAAAAAAAACCTGTTGCAAAAAAA
>DAOWAC010000014.1 GCA_030634785.1 Chloroflexota bacterium
GCTAATTTCTTCAAGTGTTTTTGCTCTTTCAAATTCAACATTCCATTTAAATTCTGTCGTGTTTGTAAAGTCTGCATTTAGTAAAATATTGTACTGACCTGATGTACTTAATGGATATGAATCTTTGGCGTCTGTCACATTGCTTCCAAACTTCCAGTTGCCTGTTCCATACTTTGTTTTTGTCAGAGTATCATTTCCTTCTGTTTCTTCAAAGGCTGTGTTTGTGTAAAATGTTGCAAAGTCTTTTCTCAAATTTGCATTGTAACCGTCCTTTACAAGGAATGAAACAAATGCAATGTTCTTGTTGTAAAATGCATTAAAGTCTGTACTAAGTCCTTTTGCATCAGCAGCTTTGCCAACTATATATTTAACACTGTCATTTTCATTGTCTTTTGCTGAAACAGCTCCAACAACAAAACCATAATCTGTTTCATTAATTACATTGGATAAGTTTTGGAGGAATATATTTGTAATTTCTATTCCTTCAATTGTACATGAAACAGCAAGCTTCTTATCCGCTTCAGTAATTCCAGTAATTGTAGTTCCTGCCACATCTTTACAATCACTTCCTGTTCCTAATGCGTCAAGAATCTTTTCATTCAATACTTTGTATTCGTCAAGTGTAAGAACCTGTTTGTTAAATATAGCACCTTCTCCTTGTACAGGGGTGTTTATTCCAATAAATTTAGCAACTGCCTTATTTGGTTCTGTTGTAGCAAAGTTTTTGTTTATAACTGCAACAGTTCTCTGCCTGTCTTTTTCATCAATCAACTTCAATGTCTTTTCTGTTTCTGTTGCAATTTTGTACATGTTAGTTTCAGTAACTGGTGAGTCTGTAAAGACTTTAAGGTTTGTAAGTTTGCTTGTTATACTTTTCTTGTTTTTAGTTTCAAGGATTTCGTTATCTGCCTTTAAGTAAAATATTGTTTTAACAGCCTGGTCGTCTGCAACTCCAATTGGCTGGCTTGTTATCTTTATCTGTTTCTTCACAAGTCTGTAAAGCTTTTCTGAATTTTGTGCTGCACCTTTTTGTTCTTCTGCCGATTCTGTGAATGTCACATAAGTACTAATAATTGTTTCGTTAGCTTGGTTTGTAACAAAGTCTATTATATTTTCAGCCTTTTTGTTCAACTCGATTGAAAACTGTACTCCGTCACAAAAGCTTTCTTTGCCGTTGTTTTCTTCTGCATCACATTGCTGTTCTGTAATTCCATCCCAACTCCAGTCAAATGGAAGTCTGTTAAATCCATATTTTTCATAATCTTTATTTCCTGTAAGACTACCTGCAGGGCATGTTACGCTTGCAGGAGTAACTGTTCCTGCGTTATTACAGTTAGTTATATCAACGCTTCCAACAGTTTCATTTTGGTTAAGTACATTAACTCTTACATTCAAAACTGTTGGTTTTGGAGCATCCCAAAACAATGGTCTTGCAACCTTTATGCCAATTTGGGTATTGATTATTGCACATCCAACCTTTGAATCCATTCCTGACCTGTCAATAATCATTTTAATTGTCCAATTGCCTCCAGGGTATGGTGCAGGGCATTCTGTTTTAACAGGTTCAAATGTAATTTTTACTCCACTTTCGTGAACTATTTCTCTAGGATTTATTTCTACAATGCTTGCTTTTCCTGAAGCAGGTGGAATATTCAAAACATCAGGGTCTGCTGTATATTCATAAACACCACTTGCATTAAACATTCCTTGTGGTACAAATCCTCCTTGGAATCCTTTTGTTGAAAGGTCAAGAGCAGAAGAATTTACTACTGAAGCTATTGGGGCTGCTGTTCCTTTTTCTCTGCATTTTTGCATTCTTTCAATAGGCATTCCTGCTACGCCTGCATTTTTCATACATTCATCAATAGTGTCTCCAATTCCCCACATATCCTCAAGCTCTACTGCAAAGTATTTGTTTGAAGTTCCTCCAAATGGGTTGTAATATTTAACATTTGCTGAAGCGTCAACAAACACTCTGTAAAATGCCTGGCTTAACATTACTCTTAGTCCAAAAATGCTTTGGAACGGCATCTGGCTTTGGAATTCACAAATCATTTTCCTATAATTCAAAGCAGGCTTTACTTCAAATGTAACTGTTTGGATTGTCTTACCATCTTCTGCACCACTGGTGTGTGTATCTGTAACATAAACAGAGTCAATTAATTCACATTGGCCTCCATATCCTCCAACCTGGTTTCCTGCCCAGCCATTGCTTCCGTAAGGGTAATTTCCTGCAGGGAAATTGTATCCTTGTGTTGCATTAAGAGACTGATTATAATTTGTACCATATGGTCCTGTTGACTGGAAAATTTCTCCGCTATAACTTCCAGGTGGCTGGTTGACAAATCCGCCTGGTTGTGTAAATGGTATATTGTTGTATTGTTGCTGGTATGAAGTTCCTGTATATGGCATATTTGATCCAATCATAAAGGATGCAACAGTTTCTTCTTTCTCTTCTGCAAACTTGTAAGTATTCTGCGGCTGACCTGCTACTTTACATGCAAAGTCTATTACATTGCCACCGCTTGGAAGTCTTACTCCAATATCGTAACAGTAATTATATATTTCTGTCTTAACAGGCTTTCCGATAAAACTGTTGAGCTTTATTTTGTTTGTACTAAGCTGAATACATTCTTCATCCATTTCTCCTGCACGTCTTACAAGCACGTCAAGTGTATCAATTTTCAAACTCTGATCCTGGCTTCCTTTTCTTTTTGCCAAAACATCAAGCTCATACTTGCCCATTCTATATCCTGACTCAACCTTTACTGTCTTGTCTGAATTTGGTAAAATCTCAAAGTTTTCTTCATCTGTTCTGATTTGTGCAGGGGTATCAATGTCTATTTCAATTGCTTCTGCACAATTGTTTTTGATAATAAAACTGTTTTGTCCAAGACCATATTTCCAAGAGTTATCCTCATCTGTGTCATAATAATTTGTGTAATATGGTGAACTAAAGTTTTGGTAAGGGTATGCGCTTCCACCACTATAACCACTGTTTGCACTATAACCCATATCGTAAGTGCCATAACCGCCGCCTGTTCCTGAAATTCCACTGAATCCACCATAGCCACCGTAACCGCCTTGGTAGCTTGGATTATAGTTTCCACCCTGATTTCCATACTGTCCAAATCCTAAATTCATTGGGGTTGTTTCAACTTCAATTGGTTCGTCTGCAAGAACCTCAATACATTTTTCAAGATTGCTTACAGTTATGTCAACAGGAAGCTTTGTTGAAATCTTTTCTTCTCCTCCAACTATTGGATGTGTTGCTTTGAATTCAATCTTTGGCCTTGCCGTCCCTGATTCGATTGTTGAAATAGGAGTAAATTCTATTTGCATTGAACCCTCAAATCCAACAGGTAACAAATCTGCAAGAGAAGTATATTCTTCTCCAATTATTGTTGAACCAATTCCTAAATCTTCACTGCTTACAGTAAAACTTCCTAAAGAATCGCTTTGACTATTAATTATTCTGGCTTCAAGCTTTGAAAGAGCAATTTTTTGATTTTCAACAGCACAATTATTCTTTACTGCAAATTCTTCAACTGCAATGCTTCCAACAGAAGTTGCAATATCCCACTTTACTGGAACAATTTCAATACAATTGTCACTGTCTACTTCTCCGCCAAGACCAATTCTTATTTCGACAGGCACATTTTGCACAAAAGTCTGCTGAAGTTCTGGACTAAGCAAATAAATTGACAAAGAACCCTCCATCTTTACAGGTGTTTCAACAAGAGTTCCTTCTTCAGTAAGTCCTATTAACAAGAACACATTCATATCTGTATCTGCGTTAAGTTCTTCTCCAATATAATCATCATCCCATTCAAATGTAACAAGGTCTTCAAAGTCGTTGCTAAACCTTAGTCTTGAAATTACCAAATCTGTTACTGTCTGGTTATTGAACCATAATTGTTTTTCAACCTCTGTTAACAAAACATCAAGCTTTTCACTTATTTTTGGAGGAGTAACTGTTAAAATCTTTGAATCAATTTTTTCCTCAAGTTCTGCTTTCTTATAACCTGTCTTTTCTGCAGTTATCAAAAGCACGCTTCCGGAAGCAGGCATTTCGAGCTTAAACTCAACAACTCCTGAACCATTGCTTTCTGTTGAAACAACTATTACATCATTAATTGTTGCAGTAACAATTGCATTGCTTACTGGTTCATCGCTTTCATCACTTACTCTTACAAGAACCATGTTGTCAATCATTGGAATAATTTCCTTTGGTAAAACATCAAGTTGCAATTGTTCTGCTGCCTCAACCTTTATGTCAACCACATCGCTTAAAACAGGTTGGTTGTTTGACTTTATCACAATAGTTAAAGGATTACTTCCTTCTTTTTCTGTTCTAAAATCAATAAATCCAAATACACTGCTTCCATCACTCATTGTTCCGATTTCTTTTGAAAGCAAATAACCCTCTACAATTCCTTCACTTCTTTTTCCGGTAGCATCGGTTATTGCATAATCTTCAAACCTCAATCCGTCTCCCTGACTTCCGAATTCAATAGTACTGTTTGTAAATGCCTGATCTGCAATGCTTGTAATTGTAAAATGAAGCCTGTAAATGCTTCCAATTGTTCCATTATACTGGTCTACAACACTTACTTTCAAATTTCTAACAATGTCTTCTACTCCAAGAGTCTTACAAAAGCTTGGACCGCAAAGACTGCTTGGTCCTGCAGTATAAACTTCTTGTTCTGTGTTTGCATAAAGTGCCTGCTTTGAAGCAGTTGACTCTGCTCCTCCAAGAGCAGCATCTGTTGGGAATCTTGTAATAGTTCCTTTCTTTCCCCATCCTCTGTAATTAACATATAACAATTGTCCAAGTTGTGCAGAATCCTTTACCTGAATCTCTGCTTCAACAGCATAAGCTCCCTGTCCTACCTTATTCCAGTTAAGACTTGCCCACTTACTGTCTCCTGTTGTCAAATGAGTTGAATCACTTGCATAACCTTTTGGAGGAGTAAAACTTGTTCCTTTCAAAATTCCTGCAGTTGATGCAACAACATTTCTGATATAAATGCTATCTTCTTCCATAATATTGGTCTTGCCTTCGTTAGCATTTCCAACTCTTAAATGCAATCCTGCTTCATCAAAATAACTGTTGTTTGGTAAAAGCAACAAAAGTCTTGCAGTATACTTTTGACCTGGAGCAAGTTCTTTTGGAGCAACTTCTCCGTCAAGATACATTCCAAGAAGCTTTACCTGTATCTGACCTGGGTCCTTTGCAAGAACTATTTCTGTTGTAAGAGTACTGTCTGCATCAGGCATTACTGCAATACTATAATATGGCAAAAAGCCCTCTGCATCAACCTTAAAGAAAACCTTTTTGTCAGCTCTAAAATTAAAAATTGTCTTTCCGTCAAGACTTGTAATTGCTTCCTGTTCTTTGTCTTCAGTAATAACATTAATTGCTTCAACAACCGCTCCCTGAACAGGCTGCAATTCATCATTCAAAACCAACACTTCTAAATTTCCAAAACCAATTGGAAGCAAAACAGTTATTTTGTTCTCCTTTCTTGACCTCAAAGTTATTGGGTCACTGTCTTTTCCTTCAAAACCTTTCTTCACTACATAAACATAATATGTTTCCAATGGCAAATTTGTAAACTCTCCAATTCCATCAACTCCTGTAACAACATTGTTTGCATAAATGGTTCCATCTGCTCTTTTCAAAACAAGTCTTACGCCATCAATTGGTCTCTGTCTGTTGTCAACAACTTCAACCTTTAAAACCTGAGTATTGTCAGCAGTTGCTGCTTCCAAATAAATTTCATTAACCGAAGTGCTTGCTCTTACATTTTTTACAACCGCAATCAGATAAGCGCCTGCATCAACTTCTAAATCATAATCAACATTTTCTCCAACGTCAAATTCAGCAATTCCGTCTGAATCAGTATAACTGGTATCAATCGTTGAATTATTTCTTTTAAGATAAACACTGGCATTTTCAACAGGACTTCCTGTTGAAGCATTTTTTACAACCGTCGTTATTGTTCCAACTGTTGCTTCTGAAAGCTGTACTTCAAAAGAAATTGTTCCATCTTTAACCAATTCTTTTATTCCTAAAGTGCCTTTCATACTGCTGTCATATTCTGCATAATGCCCCTGTGAATCGTGAACAATAACATAATACGAACCTGTTGGAATATTTTCAAAAACTCTGGTTCCTGCCGCACTTGTATAATTGGTTCCTTCCTGAACTCCGTTCTGTGCAAAAATAATAACTGTAATTCCTGCAAGAGCCTCTCCTGCTTCTGTTTCAACAAAAACACTTACTGTTCCTGTATTTGTTTCAACCGCCTGTAAGAAAAGTTGTGGTGCAGAATTTGATAAATCAATTACTCCGTTTGGAGCATTGTAACCCGCTAAAGGAGTTGCAATAAGAGAACCGCAATTGCCTGGTATATCAATATCAATTGTTCCCTTGCTTGCGACCTTTATTTCATCAAAATCAGATGCGTCAGGGTCAGAACAAGTAAACCTTACTGAAACATCTTCGTCAACAAGTTCGTTTGTTCCACTTTTCATTAATTGAATTGTTCTTGATATAGTTGTAGCTTCTCCTACAAGCAATACTTCTTTTTCTCCCATGCCTGTTACATCAAGCGAAATAGTTTTATCTGCATAACCGTCTTTTGTAATTTCTGCTTCTGCGTTTCCTTCAGGAATTGCAATTGTTGCTTTTCCATCTGCTCCTGTAACAGCACTAAATTCTAAATCTTCTGAATCAGTTGTTACAAGAATTCTGGCACCTTCAACAGCAACTCCGTCTTCGTCCAAAACAGTAAAAGTAATTCCTGCCTGTGGTCCTGCAAGCATTCCAACTCCAACAGCAATTCCTGCAATTATTAATACAAGAACCAAAAGAGCTACTGGAAAAGATGGAATATTGTGTTCTTCAATTTTGTCAATTATTGGGTATAAGTTTAGACCCTTGTCGTCAAGCCAGTCTGCAAAAGCATAGTACTTGTCTTCAATTCCTCTGTAAATATCACCCAAAGCCATGAAAAACTCACTTGTCTAAGTACTACTATTATTTCTTTTTTCTATATATATTAATCTATCTATATAAGAAAAATACGCCAATATTTTCTTCCAACACTTAATTGTAGGACTAAAGGCGTTTCTCATTTAAATAAGTTGTGCTTGCCTTGGGCTTGTAGTTTTATTATTTTTCAGGAAAAATCAAGGCTTGTATAGTTTTATTAAAAAGGATTTTTTTGCAAAGACGCCAGTTTAGAACTATGATTTTGGAAAGGCTGTCAAAAAGGAACTGAGAGAAATTAAGTCAAGATTACTTTTTTATAGTAACTTTCAATTAAAAGTACGGCATCATTTCCTGATTTTATAAAAACAGGCTTTACATCAGTATAATGAGGGTTTTCTTCATAGACTTCTTTTTTTTCATCAGTTGTTAAAATTATTGTTCTAAAAGGTGAAATAAAAGCCAATTCAATTGCGAACTTTATGTTTCTTTCTATTTCATTTTCAACATTTAATATTTCTCTTGGTTCATCAAGAGGTTTGAAAGATGCTTTTAGAATTGCCTCTAATTGACTTTTTTCTTCTTTATCTGTTTTAGAGGATAATATTTTTTCAAAACTTTTTGAACACATTAAATTATGTTTTCTTTTGTATTCTTCAGACCTACCATTTATATACATTAATTTCATCATAAGTGAGTCTGTGCTTGTTTTAATTACAGTATTATAAAAATCGTAGTCAATTAGAAGTCTGGCTGAAAATTTTTCTCTAACTGACAAATGAACACTTCCAAAATTAGGTAAGAATTGACCTCAGCAACGCATCATCAACAATAACCGCAGACAATATGGTTAAGTTAGAACCAATTCTTTTCTTTACCATTAAAAATTTGTTGTCATTTGAATTGAGGATAAAATCTTTAATAGAATCACCATCAAAGAGGACATTGTCTGTATTTATAATTAAATCTTTAAAATAACTCGCCAAGTTTACATCAAAAAAGGTTGTTGCTGCCATGCTATCCATCACTTCCCTTCGCTACAAAAATTGGACTATTTCTGCTAAATAATAATGTTTTCTATATATATTAAAGTACCTTCTGCCCCTTTTTGTCTTAGTATACTAATTCGTGATAAAAACGATTAAAAAACGGTGGGTAGAGGCTTTTCTCATTCCTTTCGCTTTTATCAACATTCTGTTGCTTATTTTCAATTGTTTAAAATTCAGACTATATTTGTAGCCTACTTTTTCTTTAAACTCCCTTTTGATTAATCCAGCTTGCCTGAGTTTAGCAAACCCTTTGAAAACCGATTCCCTATAGGTTACTTCTTCAAGTTTTTTGTGAAGTTCGGTGTTAGTCAAAGTCTCTTCTGCAAGCAGCCCAAGAATTTTGAGCCTTGTTGGGTCGCAGATTGCTTTGAGTTGTTTTTCTTCCATCTGAGTGTTCAAAACGATGGTGGCTTCCTTTTGTTCTTGTTTCTTTGAAGCCGAGTTTTTCCAATGCTTTAATTAGTTTTTTTGGCGTAACCTGTTTTGGCAAGTGTTACACCTCAATCATTTGCACGCCAACGAATTCTTTTTTTCTCACTTGTTTTTGGTCTTCGAGGCAAAGTGCTACTGCCTCTTTTGTTCTTTTAATGAGCTCGTCCATGGTTTTTGCCTGAGTATGACATCCTTCAAGTTCAGGGACATCTGCTACAAACCATCCTTCTTCGTCTTTTTCAATTATTGCAGTAAATTCTGTTTTTTCCATTTTTTTCACCATTTAAAATATTGATTAAAAATGATTATTAAACAATCTATCAGACATTACTAGTAATGTGAAAAGTGGCTAATAAAATTGATGGAATTGGAGATTTCAAACCTTTACGCAGGAGTACAACCTGAAGTCATTGGTCTTCCAATAGGTCCTGGTTCTCCTGTTGTGGTACAATACCATCCTGCTCCTGGTTGCATTGAACACCTTGTTTCCTGTGGTTCCATGTTGTAAAGGAAATTTGCTCCGAGGTTTCCCTGCTGCCAGTTTGCAGTAAAAGGCTTGTAGGTGTTGTCATAAATTGCAATCCTGTACAATCTTTCCCTTCCTGGCTTTGGCTGCCTAACCATATAATTTGGATCCTTTTCCTCAAATGCAAGAACAACCTTTACACTGTTTACCTCTGCACATCTTGACTTGTAATCTCCCTGATTGCTTGAACAAGCCATTGCAGTATTGGTTATAGCAGGATATTGAACATTGTTAACTGTTCCAAAAAGACCAATGTTTCTTCCAATATTTGGAGCCTGTGAACCATCTCCCTTTACTCCTCCAATAAGCTTGCTTTCTCTTGTTTGAACATTTATTGCAATGTCAAAAGCAAGTTCTTCACCATCTTCACCACATTCTTCTCCAACCATTGCAAAATTGTCATCCTCAACATCGTCAAGATAACCTGCATCTTTTGCTCCTTTTACAACAGCACAAACTCTTGCTTCTGCAATATCTCCAAGTGCTGTCTGCATTTTTTCCCATCCCTGATTATTATTTGCATTATAGGTTTCTGGAACATCTCCGTCAGCATACCAGTCATAACGTGGTGTGATTTTTGTAGTAATATCTGTAGTACTCCATGTTGGTGCAGTGTTGTCTCCGGGACAAAAAAGGTTTGTTCCTCCTTCTTCTGCAGGAAACCCTGTTCCAACAGCCATTGGATTAAGAGGATCCTCTCTTGGTCTGCAGGTACCATAATCGCACATTCCCAAAGCAAATTGTTCAATTATGTTGTGAGTTCTTGGAGCAAACAATCCATAATCATCAGGTGTATTAATCCACCCCTCATTGCTAAAGCTCTTTCCGGAATTTGAATAATGTGCAAGAGACCTTGCTTCTGCAATTGCTTTAAAGAAACGTAATGGAACATAAATTCTAAAAGTTGTTTTTGGCAAAATAACCTGTTTTAATTCTTCGCCAGAAGCCTTGTCTCTTACAACAATTTTTGGCAAACTTTCATACTCTTCCTGTGAAAGTCTTTCAAGATGCAAGTTTACATAAAAGGTTCCAAGCGGACAATTGTTCCCCCTTGGGTCTCCATTGCATTCAATTACTGTAAAAAAATCGTCCTCAAGGCTTTTTGAAATAGCATTCTTTATTCCGTCAGCCAAAGTTTCCTTTCCTTCAATACTAATGGTGTAATTTCCAAAATGTGTTGGCTGGTGAAATATTGCTTCAAGGCTTCCTGCAGTAAAGTGTGCAAACTGACTTCCTTGATTTCCTCCAAACTTGCTTTCTGCAAACTCGTCCTGAATCTCCTGCCAGCTTTTATCCTCCAATCTTAAAAAAACAACTCCTGTTTCAGGGCTTACAAGCCAGTCTTCTATTTTTTTTCTCAAAGCATAATTAAAAACCTGCATTGCATCAGCTCTTGCCATTTCAGCTGTTGCCTCAAGCTTTGACCTGCTTTCAATATGGTCAACTGTATCGGTTGCATTTCTTTCAGACTGAATCATTGACTGAACAAGCAGAACAGCAAGCAATATTAACAGAAAGCTGATTAATGCAGTAAAAAGATTAAATCCCTTGTCATTCATCTGGAAATAAAAAGGGCAAAGAGGAATTTAACTCTTTGCATTCAAAAGGCGGTGTAGAAATCCCTAAGAGTTTATAAATATCCACATTCTTATGGTTCGTCCAACCAGCTCTAAATTGTAAGCAATTGCTTTAATTGTCACCTGTTTTTGCTGGTTGTCTGCTCTGCGAGAGCAGACATAAGAGCCAA
>DAOWAC010000003.1 GCA_030634785.1 Chloroflexota bacterium
CCTGGCGGGTCAAGCGAAAAAGGGTGCTCTATTTTGATTATTTCGTCGTCAACAGGCGCAAGGTCCAATGCACCGCCCCATGCAATTACGCCGCCAACCCTTTCAGTAATGCTTTTTATTTTTTTCATTGAAAGTGAAACATTTGCAAGTACTTCCATTACATCTGCTGTTCCTGCAGCACTGGTAATGCTTCTGCTGCTTGTTTTTGGAACAAAACATCCTGCAGAGGCAACAATTGGAATAACAATCATTGTGGTCCTGCCATTTGTTCCTCCAATACAGTGCTTGTCAACAACTGGTTTTTTTGAAATTTTTATTTCCCTGCCATTTTCAGCCAGTGCCTTTGTCATAGCAACTGTTTCATCAAGAGTATAGCCATGAACAAATACTGCGCTTACAAAAGCACTTGTTTCAATTTCGCTCAAAGCATTTTTGCTCATATCATTAACAATTTCTCTGATTTCGTTTTCTTTCAATTCTTCTCCATTAAGCTTTTTTTTAATATACTTAAGTGAAGCAGGTTTTGGAACAGGCGTAACCTTTACTCTTGTTCCTTTTTTGAGTGACAGCTCTTTTTTAACATCCTTAAATACACCAAGCTCATTTAGCTTTACCATTGAATCGGTAACATCAACAACCGTTACAATTTTCCTGCTGCTTCCAACAGCCTTTAATTCAACCCTGTCAAGTGGAAAAACCCCAAGCTCTCTTGCATCAGTCCTGTTCATTACACAAATCATGCGCTGGGCTTCAATATCAAAAGGTTTTATTTTCATTATTTGACTGTAAGCACTTTCGTTTTTTGTCATAAAAGAATCAGTAAAGAATAGGCAAAGCCAGTATTTAATGCTTTTCTTAGTAAAGTAGGAATTTAATGTTTTTCTTGTTTCAGTAATTCAATCAATTTTTCAACAAGCTTTTTTGGATCTTCTTCTAAAATTATCGGTGTTGGATATTCTCCTTTCATAACTTCTTTTTCAAGCTCTTCAGCCTTGTCTGCCATTCCGCCACTACCTTTTAGTAATCCTATTGGAATTCCTGCAGCATATGCTATTGAAAACTCGTTCATTGTTCCAACCCTGCCTCCAATTACAATAATGGCATCACAGCTTCTGACAAGAATGGTATTTCTTCCGCCTGCAAGACCCATTCCTGTATAGATTACTGTTGAACAGGCCTCCATTGGATAATGGTATTTTTCCAAGTGTTCTTTTTTGTTTAAAGCAGGACTTACTCCTAAAACTGTGCCCCCTGCGTCTTTTGTTCCTTTTGCAGCAGCAAGCGGTAGTCCAATTGTTGCACCAAAGAAAAAAATTGCATCGTTTTCTGCAATTGCTTTTCCAATCGCGGTTGCTTTTTCAAGTAGCTCTTTTGAGTGCTGTCCTGAGGCGCTGCCCATTACTCCAATTTTTAGCTTCATACTTTATCCTTTTAGGCGTTTGAAGAATTTTTTTTGCTCCATTCCTCTGGGTTTGAAAAATATTCTTTTATTGAATCAAATTGCTCTTGTGAAATTTTTTTGTTTTCAAGCAACAAATCAAGCATTTCACTAATCTTTAAGACTGAGTGCAGTTCATATCCTTTTTCTTTTAAAATTTCTGGTCCGCCTTGTTCTCTGTCAACCAACACAACAAGATCTTTTACTTTAAGACCAGCGTCTTCTAACAAAACAGCTGCTTCAAGCATGCTTGTGCCCTTTGTAATCAAATCATCTATTGCCAAAACACTTTGTCCTTCTTCAAACTGGCCTTCAACAGGCTTTTTTGTTCCGTGTTTTTTTGTTGTCATTCTTGGATAAATCATTGGCCATTCTGATTCAAGGGAAACAGCTGTTGCGATTGCAATTGCAGCATATGGAATTCCTGCAATCAAATCAAACTGTAACGGCTTTGCAATTTCAACAAGTTTTGACGCAACAATTTTCAATGCATCAGGGTGGGAAATTAAAACCCTCAAATCAATATATATTGGACTTAAGAGTCCGCTTTTCAAAGTAAAAGTTCCGAATTTTACAGCACCAATTTCAAATAGCTTGTTGCATAATTCTTGTTTTGAACTCATCAAAAAACCCTCCCTCACAAAAAATTAATGAATAACTTTTCCGTTTTCCATTATTGTTTTTCCTGCAACGATTGTGTAAACTGCTTTTCCTTTAAGTTTCATTCCTGCAAATGGTGTGTTTCTTCCCTTTGATTCAAACTTTTCAGGGTCAACTGTTTCTTTTGCATTCAAATCAATAATTGTAATATCTGCATCTTTTCCTTTGCTTAATGTACCTTTGTCAATTCCTAATATTTTTGCAGGATTGCATGAAAGCTTGGCAATTGCGTCTTCCAAAGGCAGAATGTTTGTATGAACAAGCTTGTCTAACACCAGTGGCAGCATTGTTTCGAGTCCTACTATTCCGTTTTCGCAGTATTCAAATTCTTTGAATTTTTCAACAAGCAAATGCGGTGCATGATCTGAGGCAATAACATCAATTGTTCCGTCTTTTAATCCTTCCAAAACAGCTTTTCTGTGCTCTTTGCTTCTTAAAGGCGGGTTAACTTTTGCATTTGCATTATAGCCTCTGACATCCTCGTCTGTTAAAGTAAAAAAATGCGGGCATGTTTCTGCAGAAATTTTTAATTTTTTCTTTTTTGCAAGTTTTATCAAATCAATGCTTCCTTTTGTTGAAATATGACAAAAGTGGATTTGTGCGTCTGCAAGTTCGCTTAAAATTATTTCTCTTGCAACCATTACTTCTTCTGCTGCAGCAGGTTTTGCAGGCAATCCAAGTTCTGTTGAAACAAGTCCCTCATGCATTACCCCTCCTGCGGAAAGTTTTGTATCTTCTGAATGTGAAAGCAATGGCATGTTCCACATTGTACAATATTCCAAAGCTTTTCGCATTACATTTGCATCCTGAATATCGGAACCGTCATCGCTTACTGCAACTGCACCTGTTTTTTTAAGTTCTCCAATTTCTGCAAGTTCTTTTCCTTTTCTTCCCTTTGTAATTGCTCCAATTGGTAAAATATTTACTACTGCTTCTCTTTTTGCTCTGCTTAAAATAAATTCAATTACTGTTTGATTATCTGCATCAGGTATTGTGTTTGGCATTCCAACAATTGTTGCAAACCCGCCTTTTGCTGCTGCCCTGCTTGCTGTTGCAATAGTTTCCTTATCTTCCCTTCCTGGTTCTCTTAAATGAACATGCATATCAATTAAGCCAGGGCATACAATTAGTCCTTTTGCATCAATTGTTTCATCAGCCTTTGTCTTTATGCCCTTGCCAAGTTCTGCAATTTTTCCGTTCTTTACCAAAACATCCATTTCTTTGTTTATTTTGTTTGAAGGGTCAACTACTTTTCCGTTCTTGATTAAGATTGAAGTCATCTTCTTTCACCGCCCATTAGCAGGTATAATAATGCAAGTCTTACTGCATAACCGTTTTCAACCTGGTCTTCTACAACACTTCTGTCAGATTCCATTACTTCTGTTTTTAGGTCAACTTCCCTGTTGATTGGACCAGGGTGCATTACTATTGCATCAAACTTTGCAAGTGCAACCCGTTCCTGATTTATACAATAACATTTACTGTATTCTCTTACGCTTGGAATGTCTCCGCCTGCAGCTCTTTCAAGCTGTATTCTTAAAGCATAAATTACGTCAACACCTTTTACTGCTTCGTCAAGGTCGTGGTAAATTTTGCATTTGAAAACTTTGTCCAAACCATATGGTATTAATGTTGGAGGGGCAACAATTCTTGGCTCAACTCCAAACTTGTTTAATGCCCTGATTAAAGAGCCTGCTACCCTGCTGTGTTTTATGTCTCCTACAATTGCAACCTTTAATCCTGAAATCTGACCTCTTTTTTCAAGCATTGTATAAAGATCAAGTAATGCCTGTGTAGGGTGTTCGTGCCATCCATCTCCACCGCTTATAACAGGTGCTTTTATTTCATCTGCAATCATTTGAGGACTTCCTGCCTTGCCATGTCTTAAAATTACCATATCGGCATGCATTGCATTCAAAGTTCTTACAGTGTCATTCAGTGTTTCGCCTTTTTTTTGCATACTGCTTCCTGACGCTGAAACATTAATTGTGTCAATGCTCAAATTTTTGCCAGCGAGCTCAAAAGAAATTCTTGTTCTTGTACTTGCTTCAAAGAAAAAGTTAATTTGGCTCATTCCCTTCAAGAGATTGATTTTTTTGTCTGGTTTTATAATAAATTCCTTAAAGAGTTTTGCACAGTCAAAAACTAGTTTCATATCTGCTATGCTTAAATCATTAATACTTACAATATTTTTGCTTGGAAGTTTTCTTTTGCCAATGGTTTTTGTTAAGCGTTTCTCAAAGTCAATTTGCCATTCGCCAATTTCCTGCCAAAGCTTTTGTCTCTTAGGATGCAATCTACGCCCACCTACTAGTTTATGCCAAATACTTTTTTAAAGTAAACTAATTACTTTCACTTTTTAAACTTTATTTCTCCTAAATTATTTTTCTTTTAGCCTATTTTTGTCTCCACTCTGAAAACTCTTTTGTTGAAACATTCTTTCCTGACTTTAACATTGCACTTTTTCCAAAATCAGCCGTTTCTCTCAATTGTTCTCCTGTAAACACAGGTCCGTCCTTGCAAACAAGCCATTTGCCCAAAGCACATGCTCCGCAAATACCTGTTGCACACCGCATGTATCGTTCTAGGTTTAACTGGCATTTTATTTTGTATTTCTCACAAATTTCAAACACTGCCTTCATCATTCCTTCAGGTCCGCAGCAAAAAATACAATCAAACTTTTCTTTCTTCAAAAGGCTTTCCAAAATTGTTGTAACAAATCCTTTTTCTCCAAGGCTTCCATCATCAGTAGTTATGTATAAACCTTTTGTTGTTTTGCCAAGTCTTTCTTTGAATAAACAGGCCTTTCCTGTTTTTGCACCGAGAACAATTGAAATTTTTGCACCTTGTTCTTTGAGTTGTTCTGCCAGAAGTGCAATTGGTGCTGCTCCGCATCCGCCGGCAACAATACATACTCTTTTTACTTCTTTCAAATCAAAACCGTTTCCGTAAGGACCGCGAATTCCTATCTTGTTTCCTTCTTTTAATTCACACATTGCTTTTGTAAACTTTCCTTTGCACTGTACCGTAATTGCACATTCTTTTCCTGAAGCAGTTAGCGTAAATGGCTTTTCGTCAAGTCCTGGAATCCAAGCCATTGCAAACTGCCCTGGTTTTGCATCCATTGCAAAGTCAAGGTAATATGTCTTAATGTCTGGGGTTTCCGACACAATTTTTTTGATTGCTGCCATTGTTGGTTTTTCATTCATTTTGAATCACTGTTTAATTTTTTGATTAGATTAGGGAGTTTGCCGACATTTTCAATAATATAATCGGGATTTGTTGCCTGTAATTTTTCTTTTGGGTTATATCCTGATAGCACTGCAACACTTTTAATGCCTGCATGCTTTGCGGTTTCAATATCGTGAACCATGTCTCCTACAAAAAGGCAGTTTTCTTTTTTTGCTCCAAGGTTTTCAAGCAGGCTATTAACCAAGGTTCTTTTGTCGTCTCTTCTTTCAATCTTTTGAATCAGCCCATCAAACCCAAACTGCTTGCATTCATTTTCCAAAAAGTTTTTTGTTTTTGCGCTGAGCACTGCGGACGTTATGCCCCTGCTTTGAAGCCATTCCAGAGTCTGCCTTGCATTCGGCATTGGCTTGCATGGCGTTCCTTTTGGAAATTCGCTCAAAAAAATTTCTGCTGTTTTTTCAAAATCGGTAACCCCTCTTTTTTTATAAAAGTTTTTCCAAGGCAGTTCAACAACATTTCTATATTCCTGCAAGGCAAGCCTTTTCATGCCAAAGTGCTCAAAAACTTTCATGTCTGCCCTGTACACTGCTTCAAAGTCGTCGCACAAAACACCACTCCAGTCAAAAATTACTGTGTCAATCATTTCTGTTCACCAAATGCTTTGCTTACAACCCTGTCAATTATCTGGAAGCCAACCTGTGAAAATTCTGGCAAATTATTATATATGTTATCCGCAAGGTTTTCTTTAATCTCTGCACTTTGGCCAATCTCTTTTCTGCTTTCGGGATTAACACTTCCTGCACTTTTTTTGACAAACTCTGTTTCCTGCCTTAAAAGAATTTTGCCACTTGGGCTTGCAGACACATTAGGCATGTGCAACTCCCCTTATTTCTTTAAGACTTTTAACATTGTTTTCCTTCATCCACTTCTGCATTTCATCACAGATTTTTTTGAATACTTCGATTCCCTGATAGTGTGTTGCAGAGCCAATTCCTAAAGCAGTTGCTCCTGCCTGAATGTATTCAATTGCATCTCTGCCATTTGAAATTCCACCCATTCCAAGGATTGGAATTTTAACAGACTCGTAAATTTGGTAAACGCATTTTATGCCAACAGGCTTTATTGCCGGACCGCTTAGACCGCCAAACTTGTTGTGCAAAATTGGTTTTCTTGCATCAATATCAATACACATTCCTGCAACAGTGTTAACTGCACAAATTGCATCTGCTCCAGCCTTTTCGCATCCTGCAGCAATGACTGCAATGTTTGGTGCCTGCGGAGTAAGCTTTGCAATTAGTGAAATTTCTCCAATTTCTTTTTTCACTGCCTTTATCACTTTAGCTGAGACCTCTTTGCTTGTTCCAAAAATCTGGCCATGTTCTTTGGTATTAGGACAGCTTATATTTACCTCTATTGCATCTGGTTTGTGCAATGCAACATCTTTTGCAACTGTTGCAAATTCTTCAACACTTGCTCCGTAAATGCTTGCAATCAGTGGAAAATTTCTTTTAGAAAGTTGTTTCCATTCTTTCTCCATATTTTGGAAGCCAGGTGAAGGTAATCCAACAGCATTAAGTAAACCGTGTTCCCATTCAATCACTGATGGGTTTGCATGACCGTTTCTTTCTTCAGGTCCAATGCTTTTCATTGTTATTGCGCCAGCGCCTCCTTCTTCAAAAACACGCTGCATTAAAGGAAAATTAGTACCAAGAATGCCTGAAGCCAACACTGTTGGATTCTGCATCTTTAAGCCAATAAAGTTTGTTTTTAGGTCCAATAAAACCCGCTAATATTGAATTTGATTCTTTATTTAAATTTAGCGTCTTTCCCATATCTTGTATGAAAAAGATTGCTCCTTCAATACTTGCTTCTGACATTACTGATTTGGTAAAGCATTTGCCTGGTATTGAAAAAGAAACAGACTGGCTTCATCTTGATGTAATGGATGGGCACTATGTTCCAAACATAAGTTTTGGCTTTTTTGTAATAAAGTCTTTGAGAAGCAAGACAAAAATGTTTTTGGATACACATTTAATGATAGAAAGGCCTGACAAATATTTTGAAAGATTTGCAGAAGCCGGAAGTGACTTGATTTGCTTTCATCCTGAAACAGTACAAAACCCAATTGAAGCAATCAAGCAAATTAAAGACCTTGGATGCAAGGTTGGAATGGCATTAAATAATAAAATTTCAGTTGATGCAATTCTTCCTTTCTTAAGCGAGCTTGACCTTGCATTAGTCCTGAGTATTGAAGCAGGCTTTGGTGGCCAAAGTTTTATTCCCAAAAGCCTTGAAAAGATTAAAGCTCTTAGGAAAGAAATTGATGCAGAAAAGCTTGAAACATTACTTGAAGTTGACGGTGGTGTAAATGCACAAACAGCTGGAACAGTTCTTAAAGCAGGAGCTGATATTCTTGTAATGGGCAGTGCTGTTTTTGGAAATGGAACTCCTGTGGAAAATATCAAGTATATGAAAAAAGAGTTTGAATTAGATTAGTGCTTTTTAAAAAAACTTTTTTATGGTTTTTAATCCTGTGTCAATTGAAAATGAGCCCAACAACGTTTTTTCAGTAAAGTTTCTTTTGTGTTCAAATACTTTAAAAGATACTCTGTCAATCCTCAACTTAGTTTTGATTGGCACAAATAAAAGATTTTCTTTTTGTACTGATTTATTCCTTTTTAGAATTTTCAAATCTCCGCCTCTAATTTTTGGAAACCAACTGTTTCCAATTTGTTTTAATTGAAGTGGCTGGTTTGCAATTTGACCGTTTTTCATTATTCTTTCCAACTGCTTTTGTTCAGGGCTTTTTGTGTGTTCTATTCTGCCTCGCTTTGCTTGTTTTTTCAATTGTTTTTGTGTTTTTGTTAGTTCCCTTAGCTTTTTTTTGCTTGATGTGAAAGATCTTCCCATTCAATCACCTTGGTTCCTTTTTTGCTCTAAGCGAATCAAGCAGTCCCATAAAGGGTTCTTGTCTTGTTCCAAGTTCTAAAAGGTTGTACATTTTCAAAGCAAAGTTTTCCGGGTCAAATACTCCTATTTCGGAAATTATTGTATGAACATAAAATGCATCAACAATGTCAAAAGCAGGATTTCTAATCTTTACTTTTTTTGGAGGATTTGCCCAAATCTCTTTCAAATCTCTTTCTTCTATTTCTTCTTCAAAACCAAAATATGTTGCAGGGTCAAAGCAGTGTGATGAAGTGCAGACAAAAAAGGGGTTGTTGTGTTTTTTGGCAGCGTGTGCAATATGGCTTGTGCCAATTTTGTTTACAACACTTCCGTCACTTAATACTGCGTCACATCCAATAAACACTTTGTCAACAGGATGCATATATTTGTCTGCTGCTGAATCAACAATTAGAGTTACTGGAATTCCTGCTTTTGCAAGATTGGTTGCAGTAATTCTTCCCTGAAAAAGTGGTCTTGTTTCTGTACAGTAAACCATTTTGATTTTCTTTTTTGCTTTTTTTAAAATTTCTTCAACTGTGTGCGAATGGCAGTGAGTCATTATAACATCGCCTTTTTCAATAAGTCTGTTTCCGTATAATGCAATTTTTTCCATTGCTTTTTTTCTGTCTGCTTCGTATTGTCTAATGGTTTGAATAGTGTTTTCCTTAACTTCCTGCAAATTTCTGCTGTGTAAAGAAGCTGCTTTGAGAATTATTCTAATGGCTGTTCTTGTTTCTGGTTCGGTTGGTCTTGTTTTTAAAACGTCAAGGCAGTGCCTTTGAAGTTCTCGTCTAAAAGCAGGAAGTGTTTTTGCTCGACTTTTTGAAACATTTTGCTTTAGTGCTGCTACTGCTGCTTTTCTTACTTTGCTGCTGCCCTGAATTTTTAAGGACTTAATTTCCTTCATTGTTTTGTTAAAAGATTTTGTTGCCATACTGGAAACAATAAGGGATTAAGTTAAATAAAAGTGTTTTGTATGGGTGACTTTTACTCTTTTGCAAAGACTTAAAAGTATTGGGTGTTTTATTATTTTGAATGGAGTTCAAAAATCATATAACGTCAGGCATTGGCTTTGGGTTAACATCAAGCATTATTACTACTATTGGATTAATGGTTGGATTGTCTTCAGCAACAAATTTGCGAATTGCTGTTATTGGCGGTGTTATTACTATTGCGCTTGTTGATGCTTTGTCTGATGCATTCGCAATGCATATTTCACAGGAGTCAACTGGTGATGAAAGTGCAAAAGATATTTGGGCTTCAACCTTTTCAACACTTGGAGCAAAGTTTTTCTTTGCAATAATTTTTATTGTTCCTGTTCTATTGCTTAGCCTTCAAACAGCAATAATTGTAAGCATTGCAATGGGCTTGCTGTTGATAACTGTGTTTAGCGTTTGGATTGCCCAATCACAGAATGAAAATCCTGCAAAGGTCGTGGCAGAACATTTGTTTATTGCAATTGTTGTAATTGTTCTTGCCTATTTTGCAGGTGCATGGATTGCCACAATGTTTGGCTAACTGTTTTTAACACGGAATTTTTTTGAAATTTTCCAAAAAGTGCGATTATGTATATTTGCTTTTATTATGTTTAATTCGTAGACAATTGCTTTAAATTTGTTTTCAATAAGAATTATTCTTAGTCTTATAATTCGGGGGTGCCTTATTTGGAAAGTGTAGTAAAGAAAGCTATTAAGTTGGCAAAAACAAGGCCTGCTAAAGGCAAGAGAAAAATTAAAGCAACACATGATAATGAAGATCTTATTAAATTACTTGAAACTGCTAAAGCAAAAATTCGCGTTGTAGGCGTTGGTGGCGGTGGATGTAATACTATTGAAAGAATGACCGAAGTTGGAATTACTGGTGCAGAAACATTTGCTGTTAATACTGATGCACAGGATTTGTTAAATGCTATTGCTGACAAAAAGCTTTTGATTGGAAGACAGTTAACAAGAGGTCTTGGTTCTGGTTCTGACCCTAGTGTTGGAGAGGGAGCTGCAAGAGAATCTCTTGAAGAACTTGAAGAAGTTTTGCATGATTCAGACCTTCTTTTCATTACCTGCGGAATGGGGGGTGGAACAGGAACTGGTGCTGCTCCTTTTATTGCCGAATTGGGAAAATCAATGAAGGCTTTGACTATTGGTGTAGTAACAATTCCTTTCACTGTTGAAGGAAGGAAAAGAATGGAAAATGCTTTGACTGGATTGGCTGCTTTAAGAAAGCACACTGATACCGTTATAGTAATTCCAAACGATAAGATTTTGGAAATTGCTCCTGATTTGCCTGTGAACGCTGCTTTTAAAGTTGCAGATGAGGTTTTGACTAATGCAGTAAAAGGAATTACTGAAATGGTTACAAAGCCAGGGTTAATCAATTTGGATTATGCTGATCTTAGAACAATTTTAAGCAGGGGCGGCGCAGCAATGATTGGATTGGGTGAATCTCACACTGATGAAAAAGGAGAAGCTCGTGCTTTGGAAGCTGTTGAAAATGCTTTAACAAGTCCTTTGCTTGATGTTGACATTAGCGGAGCCAATAGGGCTTTGGTTAATGTAATTGGCGGAGCAGATATGACTTTGAGAGAAGCTGAAATGATTGTTGAAACAGTTTCTAGTAAGATAAGTGTAGAAGCTCATATTATTTGGGGTGCAATGATTGACGAGAACCTGCCAAGAAACCAGATTCAGGCAATGGTTGTTATCGCAGGAGGAAAGTTTCCTTACTTGCAGGACCTTGACAAGATTGATTTGTCTGAACCAATTGATTTGGGAATAGATTTTACTGGGTAAAGAATGCTTTGACCTTTTTTTTAGCTTCTTCTTTTCTTTTTCTTTTTCTTCTTTTTTTGATTTATTCGAGTCTGGTTTCTTTTGCGAAAAGCTCTTTAACACTAAGAATTATTATTTTGTTATGCCAAAATTGGTTTTGAGTTACAAGGGTTTTTCTTTGCCCCTGTATTTTAAGAACAAAAGCTATTACTCCAAAACCGAATTTGAACCAGGAAAGACTCTTTACCAAATACTTTTTGAACATCTAGTTGACGGCAGAGTTGTTTCTCAAAAGGCACTTGCAAGAAAATATTCTTCGGTTAATCCTTTTATTGGTGGGGGAGCTCTAGCAAGGGCAATTTCCAAAGTTGAACTTTCTTTGGCAAAATCACCCAATGCCATTCTTAAAAAAAAGAAATTTTTAAAGCTTTCACAAGGCGGTGCAAATCCTGTAATTTCAAGGAAAAAAGCCATGTCAAAATTTACACATTCACAAAAAGCAGTAATTACTGCTGGTTTTAAAAGAATTTTTCGTTCTGGTAGAAATCCGTCCAATGCCCTTGTAAGAAAATACTGTCTCAAAGAACTTGCAAAAAAAGGGCTTGTTGAAAATGTGATTCTGTCTATGAGAACAATATCCAAACAAAGAAAGAAGTTGGGTCTTTTAACAGGCTTGCGAGGTCGTCGTCCTAAAAGAAAGCGTTAAGTCAGAAATTTGCTTTTTAAAGCTTTTCTTTCATCATTTTTATTAGTAAAGGTGTTTTTTTTATGGAATTAAAAATAATGGATAATTTGAGAACGTTTATTTCAAGCAGCAGGCGTGTTTTTGTTATTGCAAAAAAGCCTGATTGGAAAGAGTTTGAAGTCATGGCAAAGGTTACTGGCATTGGCATACTTATAATTGCATTGATTGCTTATGTGATTTTCTTGTTTTTTGCTTTTGTTCCTGTTGTATAAAATCAGGGGCTTTACAAAAAGCTTTTTAATTGTTATCCGATTAAAGATATTCAATGAAATAGGGCTATTAGGTTCTAATTCCCCCCTTTTCATAGTTTATTGAGTGTATTGAAAAATATGGAGAAAATGGTGAGAAAATGATTTTTCCGGTTAGAACAACAGTTGGACAGGAAGCATTGGTAGTAGACATAATTACCAACAGGTCAAAACACGAAGACATTCCTGTTTACAGCATTAGCGTAATTCCAGGACTAAAAGGTTACGTACTTATTGAAGCACAAGACGAACTCTCTGTCAGAAGAAGTATTACTAATACTCCTCATATTAAAGGACAGGGAATTGTCAAAGGTGCAGTAAAGATTGAAGAATTAAGCAGCTTGCTTGAATCAAAACCATTAATGCAGTCTATTACAGAAGGCGCAAAGGTGGAATTAATTGCAGGCCCTTTTAAGTCAGAAAAAGCAAAGGTTTTGAGAGTTAATCCAACAAAAGAAGAAGTAACCGTTGAATTGCTTGAAGCAGCAGTAAAGATTCCTCTTACAATAAAAGCAGAACATATTAGGATTATTAAAGAATAATATTTGATTAGGAAGTGAATGAAATGACAGAAATTAAGGTTTTGGTTGAAGGCGGAAAAGCATCTGCAGGTGCACCATTAGGTCCTGCTTTAGGTCCTTTGGGCGTAAACATTGGAGATGTTGTTGCAAAGATTAATGAAAAAACCAAAAGCTATGCAGGAATGAAGGTTCCAGTAGTAGTTGATGTTAATGCTAGTACAAAAACTTTTGAAATTAATGTTGGAAGTCCTCCAACAAGTGCACTTATAAAAAAAGAAATCGGCATTGATAAAGGAAGTTCAAATCCAAAGGCTGAACTTAAAGGCAATATTTCAATGGAACAAATCAAAAATGTTATTGAAATGAAGATTGAAAAACTTGCATCTTACAAAATGAAAAGTGCAGCAAAAGAAATTGCAGGCGTTTGTAACAGTATGGGAATTACTGTTGAAGGAAAGCCTGCAAAAGAAGCAATTAAAGAAATTAACGAAGGCAAGTTTGACGATCTGCTGAAGGACTAAAAATGTCTTAGAGAACGTTTTTTAAAGCTTTCAGTAGAATTTTATTTATAGTATTAATTGGTTTAGAGAGTCTAATTAGTGACTCCGTTTGACCACATCCATTTTTTCGAAAATGGCACTGTGGGAGGTTTAAAAATGCAGAAAAAAGAAATAATTCAAGCTTTAAAGGCAATGCGCGAAAAAAGCAAAGAAAGAAAGTTTACACAGTCAGTGGAACTTATTATAAATTTCAAAGACCTTGACACAAAAAAACCAATAAACCAAATTGATATAAAGGTTACAATGCCAAACCCTACAGGAAAACAGGGTGGTGGAAAAAAACTTCTTTTTGCAAAAACAAAAGACTTTATTGAAGAAGTACAAGGACAATTTGACAGAATTATTGAACAGCCAGAGATTGCAAAACTTAAGAAAAAAGAAATTGCACTTATTTCAACAGAATTTGACATACTTTTGGCAGAAGGACCAGTAATGATTGAAGTTGGAAAATATTTAGGACAACAGCTTGCACCAAAAGGAAAAATGCCAAAACCAGTTCAGCCAAGCAAAGCAATGGTTGAACAAATGTTAAAAACAATGGGAAATGTTACCCGAGTTACAAACAAAAAAGGTAAATTTATGCCACTGGTACAGGTAGTAATTGGAAACGAAAAAATGACAGACGAACAGCTTGTTGACAACGCAATGACAATATCAGAAGCTGTTACAAAAGAACTTCCAAGAAAACACCAAAACATCAAATCTACTTATGTAAAAGAATCAATGGGTCCATGCATAAAGCTCGGAGCAACTGAAGAAAAGGCCGCGGAGGCGAAAGAATAATGACTTCGCACACAAAAAAATGGAAAGCAGCTCAGGTTCAGGAACTACAACAGCTTGCAGACCAATATCCTATAATTTCAATTGCTTCACTGCAAAATTTTCCAGGAGCACTTGCAAAACAGCTTAGGAAAAAACTACAGGGCAAAGCAGTAATAAAAGTTACCAAAACAAGAATTCTAAAAAAAGCACTTAAAAATTCAAAACACGACGTTTCCTCACTTGACGAACACCTTGTAGGAAGTATTGCAGTAATATTTAGTGAAATAAATCCATTTGAACTTTATTCATTACTTAAAAAAAACTCGGTAAGCATGTCTGCAAAAGCAGGATTAATTGCACCAAACGATATACTTGTTCCTGCAGGAGACACAGGATTGCCACCAGGACCAGCTTTGTCTGACCTAAAAGCAGCAGGACTAAAAACAGTAATGCAGGGTCCGACAATTTCAATTGGTGAAGACAAAATTGTTGCAAAAGAAGGAGAAGTTATTACTCCAGGAGTTGCAGGTGCCCTTTCAAAGCTTGGAATAAAACCAATCAAAGTAAGGCTTTCAATAACAAGCGCTCTTGAAAACGGACAACTATACCTTGGAGAAGTTCTAAACATTGACGTCGATATAGTAAAACAAAACTTTGCAAACGCTGCAAGAACAGCATTCAATATTGCAGTTGACGTAGCATACTTTACAACAGAAACAATGCCTGTTCTAATAACCAAAGGTTACAAGAACGCAAAAGCAATTGCAATTGAAGCAAATATTCTTAACTCAGCAACAGTTGGAGACGTGCTTGCAAAAGCAAACGCACAAGCATCTGTTCTAAAAGCAAAGATTCCTGACACAATTCCGGAAGAACCTGCAAAAGAAGAACAGAAAGAAGAACCAGCTAAGGAAGAAAAGCCAGAGGAAAAGGCAGAAGAAAAGCCAGAGGAAAAGGCAGAAGAAAAGCCAGCTGAAGAAAAGAAAGAAGAACCAGCTAAGGAAGAACCAGCTAAGGAAGAAAAAGCTGAAGAAAAAGTAGAAGAAGCCAAACCGGCAGAGGAAAAAAAGGAATAGTTATTTTTTTATTAAACAAAAAAATAAAACGGAGGAAATGATATGGAATATGTCTACACTGCTCTTTTGTTGCATGCTGCTGGAAAAGAAGTTTCTGAAGCAGCTGTATCCAAGGTTTTGGAAGCAGCCGGAGCAAAGCCAGATAGCGCAAGGGTAAAAGCCCTAATTGCTTCATTAAAGGATGTAAACATCGATGAGGCAATAAAGAACGCTGCTGCAGTGCAGGCAGTTGCCGCAGCACCAGCTGCAGCAGGTGAAGCACAGCCAGCAAAAGCAGAAAAGAAAGAAGAAGATAATAAGAAAACAGAGGAAGAAGCAGCAGAAGGCTTAGCTGGCTTGTTTGGCTAATTGCCTTCACTTTTTTCTCTTTTTCTC
>DAOWAC010000036.1 GCA_030634785.1 Chloroflexota bacterium
AAGTGTTATTTTTTTTCTGTACTGCCATTCGTTGTTTACCTACCACGGATCTCAAATCCATTCTTGTGTGCAGGTGTTTGTTATAAGGCAGTCTGGTGTTCCTTGAATTAATCCAAGTGTCCACTTGCCTGTGTTTTTTGGTACTGTGTATTTGATTTCCCAGTTTGCTGTTTCTCCTGCAGTGATATTGAATTGGTCACTGTAATAATACCAAACTGTTTCATTGTTTATTGTTGTTTCACCTATTTCATAGAAGCCGTTGTTTTGCCATTTGTTTCCTGAAGCAAGTGTTTTTTCATCCCAGTAAAAGCATTGTCCTTCAGTGCATTCTGAAAAACTTTTTACTTCGTGTTGCCATATTAAAATCTTTTCAACGATTCCGTTTGTGTCATCGGCATAGTAAACACTTGCAATGTATGGGTTAATTGTATTATTACTTTCTATATAGCTCCAGTTGTATTTTTGGTCAAATGCTTCGTTGTATTCTGCCAATTCATATATTGGTACTGCCCATTTTTGGAGGGTTATTTTGGGTTTGCCTGAAAAGTAATAAACTGCTCTTACGTTTGTGAGGTCCTGTATTCCTGTGTTTTCGAAAGAGAATTCCTGTCTGTATTTTTTAACAGGTGAAGTAGCAGTATGCGGAGTAACCTCTATTCTTACACCGTTTGCTTCCTCTATTGCAGTATCTCCCTCAATTGTAAAACAAAATCCGTTTGCTGAAAATAGTATTAATCCGATTAGGCAAACTAAAATTATATGTTTCATTTATTTATCAATCCCCATTAAATTCGAGTTGGAACTATATAAAAAGGTCTATTTTTAGTCAAATCGGGATTAAACAGGAATCGCCCACACTATATCGGGCAAAACAGTGTTGTGGAATACTAGTACAATGATGTCTAATACAAGCATTGTTAATAGCACAAACCAGATTAGGTAAGGTGCTTTCTTTGGCTGTTTAATTAGTTTCATAAACTTTTGTAGTCCGAGGATGAAGAAAATTACAATTATGCTCAATGTAGGGTAAAGCCATCTGCCCTCAGGCCACCAGCCGGAAAGGTTTACATAAGTGATTCCTGCAAGGTTTAAGAGGACTCCAAGCAAAAGAATGGTCGCTGTGAGTTTTCTTTTAATGCCCCAGTCTCGGTCAAGCAACAACTTTGCAAAGCCGACGACTGCTGCAAGGGAAATAGCTGCATAAAAAGCAAAAAACAAATATCTTACGTCAGGAATTGTTGCAACAGCATATTCTTGTAGCCAAAAGCTAGGGAAAAGATGCGTTGTGTAATAAACAAACCACTCCCAATTGATTACCATCATGTTCCTTAAATGACTGGGGATAATGCTGCCGCTCAAAGCAAGGTTTCTGAAAATGATTGGAACGGCAAGCAAAGGTGTAAGGCATGCAATGATTCTTTTTGCAATGTTTTCCTTTCCCCCAAACAAAAGAATTAATGCGGTTGGAATGAAGATTGCAAGCAGGCTCAATGCATTGAATTTTGTAAGAATCGCTGCTGCAATAAGGAGACCGGCAAGGGCAAGGTCAAGAGCCTTTTTGTTCTGAAGTGCGGCAATGCAAAAATATATTGCGGCGGTGCAAAAAACCCATGATAATGCGTCATTTCCCAAAACACTGGTTGCAATTATATTTGTAGGAAGCAAGGCAACAAACAATGCGCTTGCGATAGCAATGTTTTTTCCAAAAGAAAGCTTTTTTGCAATGAAGTATGTTAGAGGAATGCAGAGTGTTCCAAGCAAGACCGAGAATAATCTGAGAAAGTGAACGATTGCTTCATTGCTCTGGTTTGCAACAAGATTGTAAAAAGGTGCCATTGTCATATAATACAGGGGAGGCTGGTGAATGCTTTCAACATAAATGCTTCTAAGAGTTTCCTCAGTAAGAGGAATCATTGGAAGCTCTTTATTTTCTCCAATATACTGAATAAAGAAAAAATGCGAACCTTCCTCTGCTCCAGACCAGGTTGGATACAAGGCGCTGCCAGCAAGTCTTAATCCAAGTCCAAGCAGGATGATTAATACAAGAATTTTTACTTCTTTTCTGTCTTTTAATCTCATAAAAAAACACCTTTGCGCAAATGTTTAATATCTATTACACGTCTTTTAATTCTTTAATTGGCTCATTGCTAAAGAACACAAAGCCAAGTGCTGCATTTAGCAAATATCCTGTTGCAAACAGCAGTACTGAAAAGGCAACTGCTTGCGGTGCAGTAACTCCGAAAATTCCCAAAAGCAAAATGCAAACTGCGTCTCTTGTTCCGATTCCTGAAAAAGAAATTGGAAGCAATTCAATTGTAATAATTGCAGGAAGCAGGATAAACATAAAATAAAACGGAACTGTAAAAATGTTTAGTGAAAGCAGATAAAAATAAAATGCAAAAACTGTTACCACCCAAATCAGGATTCCGCAAATGACTGCAATTGCAAGTTCTTTTTTGTTTTTTATTGCTTTGCCAAGAGCTGAATAAAAATCATTAAAGCCCATTCTTGCTTTGTGTTTCATTCTTTTTGGCACAATTATGTTAAAAATTGGCTTTAGGAATTTTTTTGCAATATTTTTTCTGGAAGCAAGAACTACAGCTATAATAAACAATACAAGTACTATTGCAATTGCTTCAATTGGCAAAATACTTGTTTCAATTGTAAGAGAAAGAAATATTGCTGCTCCAAATCCTGTTGCAAGCAGAATTACTAAATCTATTGCTCTGTCAACAACCACTGTTGAAAGGCTTTTTCCAAGAGAATGAATTTTTTTGTTTGCATAAAAGGCTCTTGCAAGCTCTCCGATTTTTCCAGGAGTAACCATGCTTAGGAAAAATCCAATTCTTGTATATTTTATGCTGTTGGAAAGTGAAATGTTTTCATTGTGTGCCTTTACTACAAATGTGTATTTGATTCCTTTTATAATAATTGAAACAATTTCAAGCAGTAATGCTATTGCAAAAATTGCAAGGTTTATTTTAAGCAGTGTCTGAAAAAGTTCTCCAATGTTAATTGAAGTTAGAATAAATGCAAGAAGTATCAGACCGATAATTCCCATATGCCATTTTTTTATTTTCATTTTTTTCTATTCTCCGCTGACCGTTTTTTGTCTTCTTTTCTAATTTTTTTCTTAAGCCATGCAATGTCACTAATTGTTTCAAAAACAAGCTTTGATGTAACCTTTGAGGTTCCCAAAGGTCTTTCAAAATGACTTACCGGCACTTCTCCAATCAAAAAACCTTTCTTTCTTGCTTTTGCAAGAATTTCAAGGTCTACAATAAACCCAGTTGATTCAATTTCTATTTCATCAAGAGCTTTTTTGCTAAAAAGTTTAAAAGCACAGTCAACATCCTTAAGGTTTAGGCTAAATAATACATTTACAAATCTGTTATAAGCCCATGAAATAAGAAGTCTGTGCGGGGCATCGTGTCTTTTTGCACGATAACCTGCTACAATGTCAAAATCTTTTGCCCTGCCAAGCAATAATGGAAGCTCACTTACGTCAAACTGCAAATCTGCATCTGTGTAAAACACAAGTGGATATTTTGCAGCTTTAAATCCTGTTTTAAGTGCTTTTGCATAGCAGAGATTTTTTTTATGAGTTAGTATTTTCAAAACGCCCTTGTGTTTTTTTGCAAGCTTGCTGAGTATTTTTGGCGTATTATCTTTACTGCCGTCGTCAACTACAATTATTTCGAACTTTTTTAAGTTCATCTTTTTTACGGCCTTAAATGTGGTTTCAACTGTTTTCTCAATAATTTCTTCCTCATTGTATGCTGGAAAAACAATTGAAACTGAGTAATTTCTCTTCATTAAAACACCTTTTTCAAATTCTTTCTTTACACCTGTTTTGAATCAAAAACTGTTATTAAGGATAACGTTAAATGAGAAGCTTTCTGAATTTAATGCTTCCAATTAATCTGAAAAACTTTATTGCAAAAACGTAAACCATCCCGCAAAAAATTATTGCAAACGCATGCAATGGGCTTTTGTTTTCAATCAAAATAAGCCCTCTTGGAGAACAGAGTTTTAGCTTTTTACTGCTTCCTGCCCATCTGTTAACCACAACATTAAAATCTGATTTAGGGCTTACAACAAAACCAAGTTTTACATTCAAAAACTTTCCTGCAAGCTTTGGATGCTTTTTGTAAAGCAGCACATCGTTTTGGTGGTAGTGGAGTCTTTTCCAGACATATTTTATCCATTGCTTTTTTCCTTTTGGGGCAATTTCTTTGTGGTCGTGAACATAATCTGCTTTCACAACCTTGTATTTCCAACCTTGGTCCATTATCTTAAAGGTCAGGTCGGTATCTTCCCTGTAATAAAAGTAACGCTTGTCATATCCACCAACTTTGTCAAGAATTTCTTTTCTAAAAGCTGTTGAGGTTCCGCCAAAGCTTCCAAAACTGCTTACAACGCCAACTTTTTCGTTCTCAAATCCTTTTAGTAAATCTCGCAGCCATGTTTTGCTTGGAATGCAGTCATGGTCCATGTTTACAACAATTGGAAATTTTGCAAGTTTAATTCCCTCATTTCTTGCCCTGCAAACTCCTTTGTTTCCGCCATACTCTATTATAATTATCTTTTTGTTTTTTCCAAATTTATTATGTAGCATTTTAATTGTGCCGTCCTTGCTTCCATCATCCACAACGATTATTTCGAACTCGTTTGGATAATCAAGTATTAGCATTGCATCTAAAACTTTTTCAAGAACTATTTTGTTATTAAACGAGGCGATTACAATGCTTGCTTTTGGAAATTGAACTATCATGAACTCACTATTCAGATAAAAATTTGGGTAATTACTAAACAAGGCCTTTTTTCTTCAATTCTTCTGCAGCCTGCTCAAACTTGTCTTCAGCCTTTACGTTCTGGCTCCATTCAATTATTTCCTTCATTCCTTTCTCGAAAGAAATACTTGGAGCAAAGTCAAGCTTGCTTTTGATTTTTGAAATGTCAGCAAAGCAATGTCTTACATCTCCTTTCCTAAACTTGTTTGTTATTTCTGGCTTTAAATCTGAACCATAAAGTTTTGCAATTGTTTCAGCAACTCCCTTTATTGAAATAGGGTTTTGGCTTCCAACATTTAAAACTTCATAGTTTGCTGCATTGCTTTCCATTGCAAGTAAATTTGCCTTTGCAATATCATGCACTGAAATAAAGTCACGGCTTTGAATCCCGTCCTCATAAATGACTGGAGCGTGCCCGTTCTTTATTCTGCTCATAAAAATTGCAGCAACTCCTGTGTAGGGATTACTAAGGCTTTGTCTTGGTCCAAATACATTAAAGTAACGCAATGCAACTGCTTTGATGCCATAAGCCTTGCCTATCATTAGTACAAGTTCTTCCTGGTCTTTCTTTGTTAAAGCATAAACACTGTTGCAGTCCAAATGTTTTGTTTCAGGGGTTGGAACTGGCTTTAATTCCTGTTTGCATTCTGGACAAAATTGTTCAAATTTTCCTTCTGCCATTTGTTTTTCAGGTCTTAAAGAGGGTTCAACAAGTCCGCATTTTTCGCATTTGTAAAGCCCTTCGCCGTACTCACTCATTGAAGCGGCAACCATCATTTTTTTTACATCATGCTCTTCATTTGCAAGGAACTCTAAAATATTTGATGTTCCCTTTGTGTTTACATCAACATAATAGTTCAATTCATACATGCTTTGACCAACGCCAACAGCAGCAGCTTCATGGAACAATACTTCAACATCTTCCATGGCTTTTTTTACATCATCCTTGTTCCTAACATCACCTTTAATAAATTCTGCTTTTTTATTAAGCCAGTTAGGTGTTTCTCCTGTTGGATGCACCTGTTTGTCTAAATTGTCAAGAATTCTTACATCGTGTCCTTTTTCTACAAGTTCATCAACAATAAACGAACCAATAAATCCTGCTCCGCCTGTTACTAAAACCTTTGCCATTTTATCACCTTTTCTAAATTAATTATTCTTGCTTCCTTTTTTAAACATTCTTGTATCGCCATTTTTTAATCAATAAAACCTGTTCTAATGCAGTTGTCACAAACTGTTTTGCCATTTGGCTTGCCTTTTGCAACAGCATCTCTTGCAGCAATATATTTTTCATTATTCCAAACAGATTTAAATCCTTGTTCAAATGCGTTTCCAAAATCAAATTTTTCCTGATAGCAACTGCAGCAAGGACTTACACTTCCATTCCAATTTACTACACTTGTAAACCAAAGAAAATGGCAGTATTTTTTCTTAAGCTTCCTTTGCTTTTTTTTGTAATCGTATCTGCTAAGTTTTTCATTTTCAGGAAGCCATTTTTGCATGCTTTCAACCTTTTCCTTATCAGGTGTAAAAAGTTCTTTGCCCATATCACTTCTCATCATTCCAATAACAAGCCTGTTAACTCCTAACTCTTCCTTGGTTCTTTCAAGTACTGGCAATTGCTTTTCATTATGCTTGCCAACCAAAAACTGCCAAACTATTTCAGGACTTTTTGACTTAAGCTCGTTCTTTTTTCTTACCACTAGCTTTATGTTGTTCATAACTGTTGCAAGATTTCCTTTTTTTCTGTATTTTTCATAAATTTCCTGTGTAATTCCATCCATTGAAACATACAAAATATCAAGTCCTGTTTTGACAAGGTTTTCTGCATCTTTTTCTGAAAGCTTAACATTCAAGTTTGTGTTAACGCTTGTTTTGATTCTTTTCTTATGAGTATATTCAACCATTTTTATCAAATCAGGATTGAGAAATGGTTCGCCCCAATTATTCAGGTCGGCTTCGTAAAGAAAAGGTGCCATTTCATCCAAAAGCTTTTTGAATTTATCAAAAGGCATCTTTCCCAAAGTTCTTCCGCTTGACC
Organism: Chloroflexota bacterium; assembly: GCA_030634785.1. Classification (GTDB taxonomy): domain Archaea; phylum Iainarchaeota; class Iainarchaeia; order Iainarchaeales; genus JAFCCL01. Next base: position 6,835 of record DAOWAC010000036.1, read on the forward strand.
CTTGTCCTGTTGGACACAAAGGACATCTTAATTGACAGATGCTACTTGGGTCAAAGCTTAATTTCAAAGGCAATCCTACAATTTTGCTGTTTTTAAACAAACCAAATTGGGTAAACAACAGCATTGAATTTACAAATTTTCTAAAACCAAAATATCGCGTAAACACAAACCTGTGCAAAGACCGTTTTGCCTGAAACAAGTAATAATTCAAATATAATCAGCTCTCTTTAAAGACTTATAATAAACTCTCTTTAAAGAACTTAAACAATGATATTTTTAAACATAGTTTTGGTTCAAACATCGAAATAACCCTTTCAAAACTCTTTTTATAGTTTTCAAACTAAAAACAATTATTATGAGGATCTTTTTTATTACACATACTTACTCGCTTGGAGGCAGTGGCGGCGGTGAACAGTTTGTAAGCAGTTTTTTGGAAGAAATGCGTAGGCGAAAACACAAAGTTTTTGTTTTTACTCCTGGTGCAAACACTTTCACTGCAAAAGAAAAAGCACTTGGTTTACAGGTTTATCACAGTCCTGTTTTTGGACATCATGCATTTCACAAATTTGAATATATTTTAATGGCCTGGAAGGCGGTTGAGCTTGCAAAAAAATTCAAGCCAGATGTAATTCATGCACAAAATGATGTCTTTCCCGCTTTTATTGGTGGCTTTGTAAAGGATGCAACAAAAAAACCATTGGTTGTTGCAGTTGAATACCTTAGTGACCAGGCAGTAAGCCTTAATTTGAAAGCAGTATTTGTTTTGAACAAGTTTTTGCTTCCAAAAATTAAATTTGATAAAATTGTAAGCTGGAGCACGTTTGTTGTAAACAAGTTTTTCCTGCCTTGGGGTATTGATAGGAAAAAAATAGTTCTGATTCCTGGTGCAGTTAACACAAAAAGGTTTCTTGTAAAAAGCAAGCCTTTGCCAAAGCTTGTTAAGATTGGAAAAAATTTAATCGTTTCTGCAAAACCTCTTCATAGTACAAATGCTGCAGGAATTTCTTACATCATTAAGGCAATGGTCTTGGTTAAGAAAAAACACCCTGACTGGAAATATGTTATTGTAGGACGGGGTCAGTCAAAGCCAGAACTCGAAGCCCTTGTCAAAAAACTTGATTTGCAGAATACTGTTATTTTTGCCGGCTTCATTGATAATAGTAAAATTCCTTCTGTTTATGCTTCTGCAAAAATTATTGCTCACAGTTTTGCATTCAAAGCAACAACCTCTATTGCCTTAATTGAAACAATGGCTGCGTCCAAGGCAATTGTTGTTACTGAAACAGGTGAAGTAAAGCCTACTGTTGGAGATACTGCATTGCTTGCAAAGCAAAAGAATGCAAAAAGCATTGCAAACGCAATTGAAAAGCTTATTGAGAATCCTTTGCACCCTTTTCTGTATAAAAAGCCCCCACGTATAAATTAAATCCACCATTCTTTCCCTGTATAACATAAGGGGAGTACTTAAGTTTAAGAAGTGAAATACTGTCATTTAATTCTGATTCGGATGAATATGTACCGATAAATGCTGCATATTTCGTATTTTTTACTTTTGCACCTTTCAAATGGTGCTTTTCTATTGCTATCTCAGCCTGCCGGATACCAGCAAAATGGCCTGCAAAGACTCTGAACCATACGCCATAATCTCCGAGATCAACCTTTACCCAGTATGGAGATATATTTTTTTTACTGTATATATAGAGGGCTTTTTCTACGTCTTCACTGTTACGATAAGCTGCCAGCAGGAT
>DAOWAC010000150.1 GCA_030634785.1 Chloroflexota bacterium
AGAGTTTGGAAATAATTATATGTTAAGCATGCCGTTTGACGGAAAAGTAGGACTTGCTGAAGGCGATACAGGAAGAAAAGATTATGGTGTCCTTTTGACAAGTGCTGGCAACATATTACTTGAGTATAATAAGGTAACAAAAAAGAAAACAGAACTTACAAAACCAGCAGTTGCAAACACAGGCAATGAATTTGAAAAATACAGTTTGCAAACATCTGACTTACTTACAGTAACAAACACTGGTTTGATATTTAAGGTAACCAGCGGAACTTCAATAACAAGCAATCCATCAAAGCCTGCAAGACCAAACATAGAGCTTAATCTAAGAAATGGTTCAGGAAACGAAGGACTGGTATACAATTTGCTTGAAGGAGGCATTGAAACAGGATTAATTGGGGATGAAAACCCATGGATTATATGGAAAGAAGGCAAGGAAAAGACCTTTTCAGACCAGGCTCTTTCAAGACCTCTTGCACAAACACTTTGTACCAAAGTTGAAAACTCAGGTTATCACGGATTTGTACAACAAATTGAAACAAAAACAAACTTTAAGGGATTAATAATTCTTCCATTTGCAAAAGAATACGTGCTTCATATTATATGCAATCAGGGAAATATGAGTGCAAATGCAATAAACAATATTCCTCAGGCAAACGCTGGATTTTCTCCAACAGGATCAACAAGCAATCTTATACTTAACACAGTTGACGATATTGAAAACAGTAGCTTAAAGCACTTTGTTGAAAGTATAGAAAATAACAGGATGTGTTTTACTCCAAGTCAAAACGGAATTGATTTAAGCTGGAATAAAGAGTATCTTCTTTCAAGCAATAAACCAAATTAATAAACAAAATATGTGAAAAAGAATTTAGTAAAATTTTTTCTTAAAAGTTATCAAAAGTAGCTAAATTTTGGTAAATTTGCCGAAAGCAAAGTAATTTATATATAGAAAGAAATATTCTAATAGCCTTAAGATAATTTAAGGGTTTAAGTAGCAGATAGCAGGGGAAAGCAAAAATGGGCATTGAAGGAATCAGCAAAGGTTTGAAAGATTTCTATTTTGGAATCGAAGACAAATGGTATTCTTTGATTGAAAAAATTGACACAAAAATTCCCATTCATAGAATTGTTGACAAAATAGATACAGTGGTTCCAAGCTTTGCACTTTTCCTAGTAGTAATTGCATTAATTATTCTTTTAGTTGCCTTGCCTTTTTTGAGCTCGCCAGCAGTTTTGTTTTCATTCAAGATTACTGACACAGACGGTTCACCAATTGAAAACGCAAGTGTGGAAGTGTTTTTGGATGATGTTGAAATTTTTTCAGGTTCAACAAATGAAAATGGTGAAACTGCAAATGCAAGAATTGAACCTGGTTCAACAGTAACTGTTTCTGTTTTCAAAAACGACTTTGTTGATTACACTGAAACCATTGAAGCAAATGAATCAACATATCTTTATGGAATTGTATTAAGACCGCTTAGCGAAAACACTTATCATATTGCATTAAAGGACGGACTTGGACAGCCAATAAATGAATTGCTTAAGCTTTCATTCACCTGCAGAAATCCTGACACAAGCCCTCCAGAAGATATTACAACCTCTAATGGAACAGCAACAGTTGTAGAACCAACAAACTGCAACGGGCTTATTGTAAGCGTACAGGGTGACGGATTTGATTTTAAAAGCTCTATTGAATTAGTGCAGGAAGATCAGACAATTTATATGATGGAAAGTATTGAAGATGGCGCAATTATAAATGTTGAATTATACAGCAACAATTCGCTAATTAGCAAAAATGTTACTGTTTATCTTTACAAAGACAACGAAACTGTTTCAGGAATCGGACCGGTTGAAACAGAAATAAGTCAGAATGGAATTGCAGTATTTGACAGACCAACCGGAGAATATTTTGCAAAGACATCAGGTTATGGAAATTATGCTGCAGCTGAATCAGCCGTTTTTACAGCAACTGAAGATGAAACAACAACTGTGAGAATTGATTTGGAAGAAAGCATTGCAGGAAATATTAAGGTTATAGTTATTGACGAAACAACAAATGCCAAAGTAGAAGGAGCAAGAGTTGCTTTAAATCTTGGAGGCGAAGAAATTGATGTAAAGACTTCTGGTGAATTAGCACTTGACTTTCCTGTTTCACAAAACACAAGTTATACTGTTGTAGTTGACCACGAAGGATATTGTCTAAAATCAGTGAATGGTATAACAATAAGTGAATCAGTACAGGAAATAGAACTTACACCTGTAAACGAAGAATGTGGCGGAACTTTGGAAACAAGAGTTCTTGACCAGTCAGGAAATCCTGTAAGGTATGCAACAGTCGGATTATACAATGCTGA
>DAOWAC010000059.1 GCA_030634785.1 Chloroflexota bacterium
ACTATGTTGTTGAAAAATACGGATTTCGCAAACTTGTAATGAGCGACGAGTTTGCAGAAGAACTTGCAAAGCAGGGCAGAAAAGATACTAAAATGAACCGTGCTCTTATGGGAAAAAAATTAAGAGAAAAACTTGGTAATGATATTGTTGCCAAGATGGTTTTTGAAAAATCAAAAAAGAATAGATGGAAAAAGGTTGTTTTTGTAGGACCAAGAAGTGTTAGTGAAATTGAATTTTTTATAAAAAATGCCCCTGGTTTTAAACTTGTAGCAATCAAAGCAGGAGAAGGAAAAAGGTTTGATAGGAAAAGTCTGAAGGATGGGCAAACAAAGAAAACTTTTTTTGAAAGAGACGAACATGATTCAACAGAATTCGAATTAGGCAAAGTTATTGCAATGGCTAACCATACTATCGAAAATAATTCAACAATTGACGAATTACAAAAGGCAATAGACGGATTGATGCAGAACATTTAAAAACATCAAACTCTTTTTAGGTTTAGGTGAAACTAAATGGCAGATATAAACCAAACTATAAGCCAGTTTCTTGACAGCCTATACCAAGCACTTGTTGTAAATATCTGGGACGAATTTGTAAAAGTTATTCCCGGAATTGTTGCAGCAATAATCATTGTACTTATTGGTTGGGTACTGGCAAGAATAATTAAGCAGATTGTAATCAAAATTTTGCAGAGCACAAAGGTTGACAGTTGGATTGATGAACAAAACCTTACTGCGGCAATTGGAGGAAAAGAGGTTTCCGCTCTTATTGGAAGCCTAACAAAATGGTATGTTATGGGAATCTTCCTTGCACAAGCAGTAGGATGGTTAAATCTTGACATTTTCACAGTCTACCTTGAAAGAATTTTTGTGTTCTCTAACAGCAACCCAAGCCCGATATTTTTCTCGTTACTTGGCGGTGTTGTAGTAATGGTAGCAGGATTATTGGTTGCACGCTACTTCAGGAACCTTATTGAAGCAACAACATTCAAGATAAAGAAACCACTAGGATTAATTGCAGAAGGAATTGTCCTGGTATTTTCTGGAATGCTTGCTTTAACATTAGTAGTTGGACCTGAAATAGCAAATGTGCTAATAAGCTTGATTGAGCTTTTCTTAACTCCGTTTATCCAAGCGTTTGCATGGGTGCTTGCAATAGTAGTAGGAATAAGCATTCTTGTAAATTCAAAGGGCGAACTTAGGAAAATTTCCTTAGAGTTAAAAAATGCAGTCAAGTAAAAAAGGGGCTTTTAAAGCTCCTTCTTTTTTTCTTTTTTTTACTTTAAAACAGCCAATGGCAGAAATTAAATAAATTATTAAACAATTCCCTGATTGAATTATCTTATCGCAAGCCACAGGCGAGCCTGTAGCATTGAGGTTCCACAAAAACCGAAGATGGTACTTGTACTCGCCGGACGTGTCAGCGAGGGTCCGTAGCTTAGTCTGGCAGAGCATTGGTCTTATACACCAAGGGTCAGGGGTTCAAATCCTCTCGGACCCAATCCCCTTTTTGGGAGAAAGCATTTTTGAATGAAGAAAATTGCAAAAAAGCTAAGGCACAAAACAGCAAAAAAGAAAGCAGTTATTGGAGCAAAAGAAAAAAAATGGAAGAAATAGACCACAAATTGGACGAAATGCTTTTTAAAATTTGATTCAAAACAAATTAAGAGAAAATATTGTACAGTATTTCAACTATAAATGCTAAAATTGCCTATTTTTGCCCAAAAAACAAATTACTTTAAAAGAATTAATTAAGAGAAATTAGTCAACTGCGAATTTTTTAAAAAAAGAAAAAATGTGTTAAAAATGGTAAAAAAGAAGCTTTTGGAAGCATTTGACGGAAAAAAAGAGGAAGAAATAAGGCGTTTTTGGAAAAAGGACGGAATTCCTGAAAAAGCCAGAAAACAAAGCCAAAAACAAAAAGAATGCTTTTATTTTATGGATGGCCCGCCTTATGCAACAGGCCACATTCATATGGGAACAGCATTAAACAAGGTTTTGAAAGATGTGTCAATGCGTTCCAAAAGAATGCAGGGACTTAATGTTTTTGACAGACCAGGATATGACTGCCACGGAGTACCAACAGAAAAAAAAGTAGAAGAAAAACTAGGATTTGACAACAAACAACAAATTGAAGAATACGGAGTTGACAAATTTACAGACCAATGCAGACATTTTGCCACACAATTCATTGAAGTAATGAATAAAGAATTTGACAATATTGGAGTCTGGATGGATTGGAAAAATCCCTACCTAACCCTTGACGACGATTACATTGAAGCAATCTGGAGCTCGTTCAAAAAAGCAGATGAAAAAGGACTTCTATACAACGGACTATACCCAGTGCATATTTGTCCAAGATGTGAAACAGTTGTTGCATTTAACGAAATTGAATATACAAAACAAACCGACGAAAGTATTTATGTAAAATTTCCAGTAAAAGACAAAAATGAAACTTTTCTTATAATCTGGACCACTACTCCATGGACTCTTCCAGGAAACACAGGAGTAATGGTCAACCCAAATTTTGATTACGCTTTTGTAAAACTAAGCAATGGCGAAACATGGATTATTGCAGAAAAAAAAGTGCAAAGTTTAATGGATGCCATTGAAGCAGGATATGCAATTGAAAAAGTTGTCAAAGGAAAAGAACTTGAAGAAATGCAGTACAAAAATCCTTTGAGAAAAAAATTAAAATTACCAGAACTTCCAAAAGCCTATAGAGTTGTCACGAGTGAAAGATATGTCAACCTTGAAGAAGGAACAGGATTAGTACACTGTGCTCCAGGACATGGAAAAGAAGATTATGAAGTCGGAAACAAAGCAGGACTCCCTGCAATTTCACCGGTTAAATTAAACGGATTGTTAAAAAACGAAGCAGGAAAGTATGCAGGAAAGAAATGCAGAGTTGTTGACAAAGAAATTATAGAAGATTTAGAATATGACAAAATGCTTGTATACAAACACGGACACACACACGATTACCCAGTTTGCTGGAGATGCAAAACCCCTCTTTTAATGCTAAGTGTAAAGCAATGGTTTTTACAAATCAGAAGCATTCAGGAAAAAATGCTTTCATTAAACAAAGAAGTCAACTGGGTTCCAACATGGATGAAGGACAGAATGCACAACTGGCTTGAAAGCATAAGTGACTGGCCAATTTCAAGAGCAAGATACTGGGGAACACCATTACCAATATGGATTTGTAACAAATGCAAAAACAAAAAGGTTATTGGAAGCAGAAAAGAATTGAGTAAATTAAGCGGAGTAAAACAAATTGAAATGCACAAACCAGGAATTGACAAAATTGAATTTGCATGCAACTGCGGAGGAACAATGAAAAGAGTTCCGGAAATACTTGATGTATGGTTTGACTCAGGAGTAAGCAGTTGGGCAGCATTAGGATATCCTGAAGAAAAAGAATGTTTTGAAAAATTCTGGCCAGCCAATTTAAACCTTGAAGGAACAGACCAATTCAGAGGATGGTGGAATTCACAATTGATTCTTTCAACAATCTGCTTTGACAAAGCACCATTTGAAAATATTTTAGTACACGGAATTGTACTAGACCTTGAAAAGAAAAAAATGTCAAAAAGTGTTGGAAACATTGTACAACCAAAGGAAATAATTGAAAAATACAACAGAGATTATTTACGATACTATCTTGTAAACACAAGCAAGGGTGAAGACTTTGCATTTTCATGGAACGCCTTCAAAGACATTCACCGTTTCTTCAACGTGCTATGGAACAGTTACAATTATGCATTAATTTACTTAGATTTGAATCTTGAAAAAGCAGAAAAAATTGACGAAAAGAAACTCAAAGTGGAAGACAAATGGATTATTAGTAAATTACACAGCATGACAGAAGAAGTACTAAACGCTTACAACAAATACACTTACTCAAAAGCAACTGCGTCAATTGAAAACTTTGTAATGGAAGAACTAAGCAGAACCTATATTAAAATTGTAAGAGACCGAACAGAAGGAGAAGAAGCAAAAGCAGTAAGTCAAACAATGTCATACATAATTGACAAACTTCTAAGATTAATGTCACCAATAACCCCTCATATTACAGAATACTTTTACCAGCATTTAAAAGAAGAAAAAATGCCAGAATCTGTTCACCTTCTTAGCCTACCTGAATTTGACAGCAAAAAAGTAAACAAAAAACTCGAAGAAGAATTTGAAAAAGAAAAACAGGTTGTACAAATCGTTCTTTCAATGAGAGAAGAAAACAAACTCAGAAGAAGATGGCCATTGAACGAACTTGTAATTGTTTCAAAAACAGGAAAAGAACTGAACAAAGTCAAAAACGTTATTGCAAGAAGCTGCAATGTCAAAAAAGTAGTACTTGACAAGAAAAAGCCAAAGAAAGGAAACTGGGCAGAAAAAGAATTTGAAAACTTAAAATTATTCCTAAACATTGACGCAGATGATGATTTGAAAGAAAACTGGGAACTACAAGAACTCAGAAGAAAAATTCAGTCTTTAAGAAAAGAAGCAAAACTAATGCCAGGACAAAAAACAAAAATAAGAATTGTCTGCAACAAACCAGAATTTTTAGAAAAATACAGAAAAGAAATTGAAGCAAGCACCAATACAGAATTTGTTGAAACCAAAAAAAAGCCAACAGAAAAACTATTTGAAAGAAAGTTTGGCTTACAAATAATAAAATAAGCAAAAAACAAATTGACTTCGAATAATGAAATAAACCCAAAAAAGACAAATTTAAATAGGTTTTCAAGGCTAATTATCCTTATGTTTACTTTGCCAATTTAAGGCTAATTTTCTAATTCAACGGCAAACATAAGACCGCACTAAAGGAGTGTTTTTTATGAAAGAAATCAAAGATATAAAACTAAACGGAAAAAATGCAACAGAACTGGTTAATCAAATGAGCGCAAGCGGGTTCCAAGCAACACACCTTGCACAAGCTACTGAACTAATAGAACAAATGAAAAAAGAAAAAGCAACAATATTTTTAGGATTTACAGCAAACTTAATGGCATCAGGATTAAGAGGAATCGTAAAAGAACTATGTGAAAAAAAATTCATTAACGCAATAGTAACAACAGCAGGAAGCATTGACCACGACATTATCAAAAGTTTCATGCCATACAAACAAGGAACATTTATGGCAAACGATATAGAACTCCACCAAAAAGGAATTAACAGAATTGGAAACATTTTTGTTGAAACAAAAGGCTTTGAATTACTTGAAGAAAAAATGCAAACATGGCTTGCAGAAATTTACTCAAAAGAAAAAACAATAAGCCCAAGCCAGCTTGCAAAATTTATCGGAGAAAAACTTCCAGAAAAAAGCTTCCTGCACTGGTGCAGTAAAAACAACATTCCACTATTCTGTCCAGGAATAACAGACGGAGCAATAGGACTTCAAATGCATTTCTTCAAACAAGAACACCCAGATTTTGTAATAGACGTAACAAAAGACATGAAAGAACTATCAGAAATTGTTCTGACAGCAAACAAAACAGGCGCAATAATTCTTGGCGGAGGAATTTCAAAACATCACATAATCGGCGCAAACATTTTAAGAGACGGATTAGATTACGCGGTTTACATTTCAACAGCAGCAGAATTTGACGGAAGCCTTTCAGGAGCCCAAACAAGAGAAGCAAAAAGCTGGGGCAAACTAAAAGAAAAAGGAAACAGCGTACAGGTAAACTGTGATGCAACAATTGCAGTCCCGCTTATTTTTGCAGCACTCAAAGAGAAGGACAAAATATGATTACAATCCTAACCTATTTGCTGATGTTTGCCTGCGGAGCATTTACAAAATTCACCGACAACCTGATAGACGAACCGTTTGCAATAAAATTTCCATGGATGCAATATGTAACAGCCGCAGTTTACGGACTGCTTGCAGGATACCTTGCAACAGGCTCAACAGAATTTGGAACACTAATAATTGCAATTACAATAGGAGTATTGCTTGCAGGAAAAATTGATTCAAAAGCACACCAGCTTGCAATTGCAATAATTTTTGCGATGTTTGCATTACGAGGCTTACCTGCAGTAGCGATTCCGCTTCTTGCATTTTTTATCGCACTCGGCTTCATTGATGAAGCATTGAACGATTTTATTGACAAAGCAAAAGAAAAAGGAAAACACATTAATTCAACAATACAGCATATTGTAAGCGCAAGACTTTCACTTGAAATCGGAACACTTGCAGTAGGTTTTTTGACAGGAAATTTTATTTACTTTTTTGCAATATTTTCATTCGATTTGGCATACAATGTTGTAGACAAAGTAATGCCGTTCTTTATGAAAAAGTTTAATCCGGAATACGGACCACAGCTTGTTGTAGACTTATACAAATGCAGTGAAAAAAAAGAAGCAATATGAAGTTGTGCACAGAGTTCTACGACCAAATGGAGAGGTGCGGACCGTTCATGAAAAATCCATGGAGATTGTTGATAAGACCGGAAAGGCTGTCTTCTCTTTTGGAATGATTCAAGACGTTACCGAGCAAAAGAAGGCAGAAGAAGTACTTGAAAATGCTGCTAAGGAAAAAGAAATACTCCTTAAAGAAGCACATCATCGAATTAAAAACAACTTTGCTCTTGTTTCCAGTC